>JAPWUZ010000028.1 GCA_028275265.1 Armatimonadota bacterium
CTGCCTCAGATAACGTGCATCACGGGTGAGTGCATAGAGTTCCAGCGCGGAAACCAACGCGGGCGCGTTAGAACAGGTGTTCTTGCTCTTTCGGCTCTGGTGCCAGTAGATGCCTCCGCCCAGCTGTTCGTCCCAGCCACTCCACACGAAACGATGCACGCGCTGCGCCCAGCGCAACCATTCTTTTTCACGGGTTAGCCGGTATAGCCTCAAGTATGATACCACTTTCGGTATCAGTAATGGGTCCTTGTGGGTAACTTTCGGCACGGTCGGAGATGATTAGATTCTTATACGTGAGCCGCGTCATGGATCTCCTGCCTATCACCGTTGGGGCAAGTGGCACAGGAAACGGCTCACCGCTGGCGAATAAGATGCTAAGTACCGCCTTGAGGAGTATGTGGAGATGGATGACTTCGCTTTCCTGCGCAGGAGTTTACTGAAGGGCATCGGTTCGCTGGCGGCGCTGACCGCCTTCACAGAGGGGGCAGGGATGCACATGGTTCGGGCAGACGTTCAATCAGAGGACGCGTCCAAAAACGTGCTGAACGTGCGGGACTTCGGCGCGAAGGGCGATGGCAAAAGCGATGACACCGAGGCCTTCCAGAAAGCCATCGATGCCGCGCACGCGATGGGCGGAAATATCGTGTTCGTTCCGCGCGGGGACTACCTGATTGCAGGCACGCTGGAAGTGCGCGAGAACGTGGTGCTGGAGGGCGTGTTCCGCGGACCCACGATGCAATCGCATCTTAAGGGAAGCACCCTGCTAGCGGTGGCGGGCAAGGGACAGATAGATGGCACACCCTTCATCACCCTGCGCCAGAACGGTACCTTGCACGGCATCACCATCTTCTATCCTGAACAGGTGCAGCAAGACCCGCCGCATCCCTATCCCTGGACGATTCGAGGCATCGGCGATAACTGCACGCTGGTGGACGTGCTACTTGTGAACCCCTATCAGGGCATCGATTTCGGCACTTTCCCCGCTGGCAGGCACTTTATCCGCAACGTGGGGATGCAGGCGCTGTATCGCGGGCTGTACATCGACCAGTGCTACGACATCGGCAGGGTGGAGAACCTACACATCTGGCCCTTCTGGGAGGTGTGGCAGACGCCGCTCAAGCACTTCATCGAGCGTGAGGGCATCGCCTTCATCATCGGGCGCACCGACTGGGAGTATATGAGCAACTGCTTCTGCATCGGCTACAAAATCGGTTTCCACTTCATCCGCACCAAAGCGGGTTCGGCAAACGTGTTGCTCACGCAGTGCGGTTCCGACGTGGGTCCCCTCGCTGTGCGGGTGGAGCACGTCATGGAACACGCGGGCATCTCGTTCGTGAACGGACAGTTCATGGCTGGGATCGAGATCGAGGAGACCAACCCAGGACCCGTCAAGTTCACGGCTTGCGGTTTCTGGGGCGTGGACACCACCGAGAGCCACGTGGTGTTGAAGGGCAAAGGGCACACCTTCTTCAACGGATGCCATTTCAACGGCTGGGACCGCAAGAAGACGGGTGCGCCCTGCATTGACGCACAACGCGGTGGGCTCACCGTCATCGGTTGTGACTTCATGGACAGGGACAAGAAGTACATCCGGTTGGGCTCCGGCATAGACTGCGCCATAGTGACGGGCAACCGCTTTCGCGGGCAGGAGGGCATCGTCAACGAAGCGGGCGACAAAGCACAGATAGGGATGAACGTGGTGACGCCATAGGCGGTCTGTCTACTCCGCGCGGACCACTTCTTCCCAGTCGTACACGCCGACGACACGCTTGCCCGGCGGTACCACCAGGAATTCGTCATCCCATTCGCCGTGAATCAGCTTGCGCAACAGTCGGCTGCTGCCTTCCAGCACCACGAGTTCTTTGCCTTCCGCTTCGGCGAGGGCGCGGCAGCGCTCCAGTGCGTTCAGGTGCCGCGTCTCGGGCAGGTCGATGAACACCACGCGGTTGCCCTCGGCGGCTTTCATGCTTCCGTAAAGCGTTTCGAAGATGTATCTGCCGTTCTCCTCGCCGTAGCGCGCGATATACTCTTCCAGTGTGGCGTACAGCCCGGTTGTGCTGCTCAGCGTCGATTCGCGGGTGTACGCTCCGTCGCGCTCCATGTAGCCCAGTGCGCTGAATGGGGTGCTGGGTGCATCCGCAAAGTGCTGGCGGAACTTCTGGCGCGAGCCGAGGAACAGCGTGCAACAATCGTGTGCCCTTGGGATGACCAGTCGCGTGCGGCGCGCCGTGAGATTCAGCGTGGAGTTGCCGCACAAGCCATACCCCAGCAGGATTGCCTCGTAGTGGCGCGGCGAGGCTTCCGCTTCGTCGATGTGCGACTGGATGAGCGCGCGCAACGTCTCGCTGTCGTCATGCGCTCCTTTGGGGGTGAACTCCAGGTCTATCGTGTGCGGGCTGTCTGCCACGTGACGACAAACCTCGCGGGTGAGCACTTCACAGGCGATGAGCTTCAGATACACCGACTTCCTCCCTACCGAACTTCGACGCCTATTGTACCGTGTTTGGTCTGTGCTGTCAAAGGATGCAGGGAAACGCCAGATGTCGGTATAATAGCGGTAATAGTAATCCAATTTCACCTTCGGCACGCGAAGGGGGCATTGCCGTATGTCCACCCGTATTCGCAAACCGGAACCGGTGTCTCCGGTGGTCATCAGCCGGCGAGTGTATGATATCGTGGGTATCGTGCTGTTCACGCTCGGGGCGGTGGTGCTGGTGAGCCTGACCACCGCCGAGAACGGCTATCTGGGGCAATGGCTGAGCGAGTTACTGCGCCGGCTGGCAGGGCTTGGGGCATTTGCCGTGCCGCTGTTGCTGATGCTGCTGGGCACGCTGTTCCTTATCGGCTACGAGCGTTTCTCCTTCACCAACACCTCCTGGGGCGCGGTGCTGTTGTTTCTCACGTTTACGGGATGGGCGCACGTCTTGCGCGTGCCTTTCGAGCGTAACTTCTCCCCCGAAAGCCTGCGCATGGGCGGCGGCTACATCGGCGGCGTTATCGTGTATATCGTGCACTCCTTGCTCAATCTGGCTGCGGTGTACATTGTGCTGACCGCTCTCACCGTCATCGCGGTATTGCTGATTGTGGACCTGCCGTTTGTGGACATCGCTCGGCGCACGATTGCAGGCTGGGTGAAGGGCTTCCAGCTGGCGCAGCAGGGAGCGCGCACGGTGAAGGAGAAAGGGGCAGCGATTCGCACTGCACGGGCAGCACGAAAAGCGGGTAAAGAGGATGTGAAGCGCACGCTGGCAAGCAGCGACAATCGCGCCGTGGCACAGACCCCTGCTCCCGCCAAAGAGGCTCCCAAGCGCAGCCCCAACCTGATCGAGGCGGTGCAGCAGAGGCTCGCTCGCGAACCCGCTCCGGCTGAGGAGGAGATGACGGTGGTCGCGCCGGTGAACGGCGAGATGGTGGAAGAGTACGAGTACCCACCCCTCTCGCTGCTGAAGGAACCCGCGCCGCCGCCCAAACGCATTCAGGCGGAGCTTTCCGAAAAAATCCGTATCCTCGAGCAGACGCTGGACGAGTTCGGCATCGGCGCGAACGTGGTGGAAATCGCGCACGGTCCCACAGTCACCCGCTACGAGGTGCAGCTCGCGCCCGGCATCAAGGTGAGCAAAATCGTCAGCCTGGCGGACAACCTGGCAATGGCTCTGGCGGCGATAGACGTGCGCGTGGAAGCGCCGATACCGGGCAAATCCGCCATCGGCGTGGAAGTGCCCAACGACAACCCGCGCATCGTTACCCTGCGCGAGGTGATCGACACCGATGAGTTCCGCAACGCGCCGTCGCTGCTCACCTTCGCCTTGG
Source organism: Armatimonadota bacterium (assembly GCA_028275265.1). GTDB lineage: Bacteria > Armatimonadota > HRBIN16 > HRBIN16 > HRBIN16 > HRBIN16. The sequence continues at coordinate 3,811 of JAPWUZ010000028.1, forward strand.
GCAAGGACGTGGGCAACGAGAACCGCTACGCGGACCTTGCCAAGATGCCGCACCTGCTCATCGGAGGAGCCACGAACTCCGGTAAGAGTATGTGTCTGAACACGCTGATTGCCAGCATCCTGTACCGCGCCACGCCCCGCGAAGTGAAGTTCATCATGATCGACCCCAAGCGGGTGGAGCTGTCCCTGTTTGACGGCATCCCGCACCTGATGTGCCCCGTGGTGAAGGACGTTAAGCAGGCGGCGGGTATCCTGCGCGCGGCGATTAAGGAGATGGAGCGGCGGTATGACCTCTTCTCCCGCACCGGCGTGCGCAACATCGACGGCTACAACTCCCGCGTGGGCGAGGAGGAGAAACTACCCTACGTGGTCATTGTGGTGGACGAGCTGGCGGACCTGATGATGCAGGCGGCGGCGGAAGTGGAAACCTCTATCTGCCGTCTGGCTCAGCTGGCACGGGCGACGGGTATCCATCTGGTCATCGCCACACAGCGGCCCTCGGTGGACGTTATCACCGGTACCATCAAGGCAAACATCTCGTCGCGTATCGCGTTTGCGGTCTCCTCGCAGGTGGACAGCCGCACCATTCTGGATATGGCAGGCGCAGAGCGGCTCATCGGGCGGGGCGATATGCTGTTCCTGCCTATCGACGCCTCCAAACCCACCCGCATTCAGGGGTGCTATATCAGCGAGCAGGAGGTCGAGGCGCTGGTCAAGTTCCTGAAACAACAGGGCGTGCCCGAATACACGCTGACCCCCATCGACAGCGGCTTCAGCGCGCGCGATGACATCGAAGAAGAAGACGAGGACGAGCTCTTCGAGCCGGCGGTGCGCCTCGTGGTGATGAACGGGCACGCTTCCACCAGTCTGCTACAGCGACGGTTCAAAATCGGCTACACCCGCGCCGCACGGCTCATCGATATGATGGAACAGCGGGGTATCGTAGGACCGCTGGACGGCGCGAAACCCCGCGAGATTCTCATCACCCGCGATGAGATGGAAGCCATGTTCCAGCGCGAACCGTAGCCGATAGTCTTCCAACAGGTCGGCAGGAGCTCGCCCTCCGGGTGGGGTTGGCAGATTTATGGAAAACCCCGATACAGCCTTGCAGATACGACAAGATTATGCTATACTATGCTCACTATCTCCTTCACGGTGAGTTGCTGGTGTCACTGTCCCACGCTGGACCCCCTGTCACAACGCACCGGTTGTCACCTTTGGAAAGGAAGGATGGACCTTGTTGTATGACAGGTAGCCGCGACACATCCGGTGGCGAGGGAGAGATACCCGACTATATCTCCCGCCAGCCGGTACATCTTCATCTGCGCGCACAGGAAGGTGTGTTCGCGTTATACAGCACACCCCTCTCACTGCGTCCCTGCGTGGACATCTTCCAGAAGCATCTGCAGGGAAGGCATCTGCTACTGCTCACTCCCGTGCCAATGCAGTGGCTTCAGGAACGCGCTCTGCAAGCATACCCTGTTGCTTCTTCCTTCCTGCTCGTGCCGGCGCAGCATATGCACCATCTGCCCTATCAGTCGCTTCCGCGCCTGACGTTTGCAGACACCCCCCTTTTGCCGGAGGAGCTGCAACCCCTCCACCTGGACAGCCTGGTGGTCGACACCTTCACCTCTCCGCTGTGGCACGAGCTGGTGGATACGCCTATTGGCAACCTTCTGTACGCCGAGATACGAAGCGACTGTGGCGTACACCTGATTTGCAAAGAGCGTTCCCTGCTGACATGCGCTCTGTCGCAGTTTTTGCGTGCCTACGCAAGCCATCACCTGCCGGAGGTTGCTCTGCCGGAGGATTTTCCCCCGCTGGTGCTGGAACAACTGTGGCACTACGCGGTGCAGGGTCTGGCACCGCTCGGGGTGGAACGCACCACGCACGGCGTAGAGATAAAGGTGGCTTTAGGCACGCCAGATCCGCGGGCGTGTATGACCTCGCCCACCTGTCCGCATATATCGCAGGTACAGCGCGGTTTTATCCTGCACTGGCACGGCAGCGAGTGGGGTATCTGCAGCACGCAGGAACTGGACTCAGCGCGGTGGCAGTAAGCCGACTATCAGCCACACCCCGCACACCACCATCACGGCGGAAACGGTCACCGGCAGCCATACAGGGCCAATCCACGGCACCGGTATCAAAAACAGCACATCCAGAGTCTTCAGCGACTCGGGCCAGCGAATCAGCAACTTCAGGAACACGTAGTAGAAGATGTCCCACACGCCGAAAGCCAGCAGGAACACCCCCAGCATCTGCAACGGGGTGCTTCCCACCAGCACAGCCAGCGATACCAGCATGACGATGGTGGCAACCTCGCGCCACATCTCGGTACGCAACATGTTCGGGGGCATTCGGTTCTCGAACTCGGGAATGCGGGTGAAGCGTATCGGCAGGGCACCCAGCTTCACCGGTACCGGGAAGCCGTCGGGGTAATACAGGGCACGCAGGTACACCACCACTGCTGCCTCCACGTAGCCCATCGCAATGGCGAACAGCGTCACCAGCAATACCTGCAACACAGGTATCACCTCCTCAGCGTGGCGATGGCGTAGCAGGCGATGCCCTCCTCGCGACCAATGAAGCCCATCCGCTCGTTGGTCGTGGCTTTAATGTTCACCCTGTCGGCGTCCACCTGTAGCACCGTGGCGATGCGCTCGCGCATGGCGGGCACGTGTGGGCGCAGGCGGGGCGTTTCTGCCAGCACCGTCACGTCCACATTGACCAAACCCCAGCCGCGTTCTCGAACCTGTGCCCACGCAAGGCGCAACAGCTCCGCACTGTCGGCGTCGCGGTAGGCGGGGTCGGTGTTGGGGAAGTGCGTGCCGATGTCGTCCATGCCCGCCGCACCCAGCAGGGCATCGGTAATCGCGTGCAACACCACATCCGCATCGGAGTGACCGGCTAGTCCTTTCGGGCTGGGAACCTCTATTCCCCCCAGCATCAGCCGTCGCCCTTCCGCAAAGGGATGCACGTCGTAGCCGAAACCGATACGTGTTTCGACGCCTTTCAGCAGAATCGCCTCCAGCCGTGCAAGGTCTTCGGGATAGGTCAACTTGATGTTGCGCGGGTCGCCCGGCACCACGTTCACCGGGTAAAAACGCTCCACCAGCATCGCATCATCCGTCGGTGCGCCCTCGCGAAAGTCGTAACGCTCGTATGCCTCGCGCAGGATGTCCACCGCGAAACCCTGCGGCGTCTGCACCGTCATCAGCTGCCATGTTTCGCCGCCAGCGTGCCTGTGGCGGGGGAGGGTCTGCTGCACCACGCCCGCGGCGTTCACCCATTTGACGGTATCGGGTATGCGCAGGGCGGGGATGGCTGCCCCAGTTTGGCGGGTGGTGTGCAGCACGCGGGAGATGAGCTCCGCCGACACCGCTGCCCGCGCCGCATCGTGCACCAGCACCCACCGGTCCTGCGCGGGAACCGCCTCGAGCCCCAAGCGCACCGATTCCCACCGCTCGCGCCCACCCCGCACCACGGCTATCACTTTGTCGAACGACGCCGCCTGCTCGCGCAAGCGGGGCAGGTCTTGCTCCCTGACCACCAGCACGATGCGGTCTACCTCAGGATGCTCCTGGAAGGCGCGAACCGCCCACCACAGCACGGGCACACCACCCACCAGCGACCACACCTTGCCCTCGGTGCGCCCGAACCGCTCGCCCTTGCCCGCAGCCAGAATCAGGGCGCAAGTGCCTGCCACGTCCACCACTTCCTACCGTCGCCGACGCACACGCGCCGCCGGCAGGCGCAGACCGCTGCGGTCTGTCCATTCGCTGGTTTCGCTCTCCTGTGCCTTCACGCTGGCGAAAATCATCTTGCCCGCCACCGTCTGCAGCACACTGGTCACCAGAACATCTACATCCTGGTCGATGTAGTCGCGCCCACCTTCCACCACAATCATGGTGCCGTCGTCCATGTAGCCCACGCCCTGATTGGGCTGGTTACCTTCCTTGATGATGCGCACGCGCATCTCCTCGCCGGGAAGTACCACCGGCTTGAGGGCGTTCGCCAACTCGTTCACGTTCAGCACCTGAACGCCTTCCAGCTCGGCGACCTTGTTCAGGTTGAAGTCGTTGGTCACTATCACGCCGTTGATGCTCTTGGCGAGACTCACCAGCCGCTTGTCCACCGGCTCGTTGGGGTCCACCATGTCGTCGTAGGTACGCACCTCGAGGTGCCGCTCTTTCTGCATCTGGTTGAGAATGTCCAGCCCACGCCTGCCCCGCGCCCGACGCAGCGAGTCGGCAGAGTCGGCGATATGCTGCAGTTCGTCGATGACGAAACCGGGCACGTAGATGGGTCCCTCGATAAAGCCCGTGCGGCAGATGTCCGCGATGCGCCCGTCGATAATCACGTTGGTGTCCAGAATCTTGATTTTGGGCACTTCGGTCGCCGCTTCGCCTTCCACGGCGGGAAGCACGAGGCGCAGGTCCTTCATGCTCAATACCGCCACGGTGCTCAGATACACAAAGGTGATGCCCACCACCAGCGTGAGCGGAATACCGATAAGCCCATATCGGCTGAACAGCACGGCAAAGGGCACGGTCAACAGCACGCCAAACGTGCCGCCGACGGTCAGGGCGATTTTCTCGCGGGTGGACGCGCTTTCAATCTGTTTCTGCACGTTCAGCACGAAGCGGAATATCTCCGAGCTGAGGATGACGCCGACCAGACCGCCCACCACCGTCAGCGCGAGCCGGACGGTCAGCTGGAAGCGACGGTCGTCCAAAATGTTGGGCGTGTCGGGCTGACCCGCCCCTGCCGGCAGCAGCCGCCTCAACGTCTCGATAAACCACGGCGTGGACTGATACCCCACCACCAGCCCCAGGATGATGAGCAACACCGTCAACGTCCAGCGAAAGGAACGTGCGGACATAGTAGTAATGCCTCCTTGAAAGGGAATAATGAGTGCTTATGGTATCATTTTACCCCTCCGGGGTGCTTTTTCCTGCCCGTGTTTTGCCTGCAAAGCGGTGCAGTTACTCTTCGACTTGCCACTGGCTGACAATCTGCTGTTCTACCCCCAGTTGCTGCAGCACCCGCGCCACGACGGTATCCACCAGCTCTTCCACCGTGCGCGGACGATGGTAAAACGCGGGCGCCGCGGGCAGCACCACTGCACCCGCCTCCGTGAGCGCAGTGAGCGTGCGCAGGTGAATCAGGTTCAAGGGCGTCTCCCGCACCACCAGTATCAGCTTCCGCCTTTCCTTCAGGCAAACGTCCGCCGCCCGCGTGAGCAGGTCGTCCGAGACGCCGTGCGCGATGCGTCCTGCAGTGCCCATCGAGCAGGGGATAATCACCATGCCATCGTGCCGAAACGAACCGCTGGCGGGCGGAGTGAAATAGTCCCTCGGATTCAAGAACACGATGTTGGGATAGTCCCGACCCAACAGGCTTTGGGCGCAAAGGCTTTCAGGCTGAACATCCAAACCCAGCTCCGTCCGCGCGACGGATAGCGCGTGCTGCGAAGCGATGACCAGCAGTTGCTCGAAGTGCTGAGCCGCGTACTGCAGGAAGCGCACCGCATACATCGCGCCGCTAGCCCCCGTGATGCCGACCACCAGTTTTCCCGTCACACCGTGCCTCCCGATGCCGCCTGTTCTTCTGCAGTGGCTGTGGTCTTGCTGCCACCCACAGCAAGCAGAAAGGGTCTGCGCGATTATCCATCCCCCCCTGTCGGTGTCAGGCTTTGACCCTTTCAGTGACAATTTTTGGCACTTTGCTCCCACGGCACACTGTCCGGTATGATTATACCCCTAGAGTTTCGCCCAAAATGGCGTTATTTCGTAGCACTAGATTTCCGCGAACCCCGATTGATCACGCTCCAAGCGTGAGGTTCGCGGGCATGGACGTAGGGCAGATTGCTTGACACGCATGAAAAAAGGGTGTATAATGAGAGTGAAAGTCGTCGGCTGCGCCGTTCAGCACGGTGAAAGGGTGGAGAAATTCGACCGCAGTGTTGAATTTAGCGCGGTTGTACGACGTTGCACCCGTCCTTCGGGACGGGTGAGGATTGAAACCAAGGACGCCCAGGCTCGGAGCCGGGCAGGAATGGTTGCACCCGTCCTTCGGGACGGGTGAGGATTGAAACAGTAGCTTGTAAGGTGATTGCACCAGAGTGTTCGGAGGTTGCACCCGTCCTTCGGGACGGGTGAGGATTGAAACCAATGCATCACCGAGCTCACCTAAATCAACGATGTGTTGCACCCGTCCTTCGGGACGGGTGAGGATTGAAACCCGCTTGGCCGCCAGAAGGAACTTCTTGGCGGGCCGTTGCACCCGTCCTTCGGGACGGGTGAGGATTGAAACAGCCGGCTCTGGCCGCCCTTCCGTTGCTGTACTGTTGCACCCGTCCTTCGGGACGGGTGAGGATTGAAACGCATTGCACCCGGTCATCCAGGCGCTGACGAGCAAGTTGCACCCGTCCTTCGGGACGGGTGAGGATTGAAACACCTCCTGCGGTCGCTCCTGCCAGTCCACCGGCAGGTTGCACCCGTCCTTCGGGACGGGTGAGGATTGAAACTAACCAGCTGCACAGACGGCTCCGATTCCCGCAACAGTTGCACCCGTCCTTCGGGACGGGTGAGGATTGAAACGTCACGGCGCGTGTGGAAATCAATCTCGGTGAACGGTTGCACCCGTCCTTCGGGACGGGTGAGGATTGAAACCTACACCTCCTTCCGTGCTAGCCCTTGTTTTGCCCGTTGCACCCGTCCTTCGGGACGGGTGAGGATTGAAACTCCAGCGGCCGGAGCTCCCCGGCAACACGGCAACCGTTGCACCCGTCCTTCGGGACGGGTGAGGATTGAAACTACGGTGTAGCACGGAGAGAGAATGTCCGGGCTTAGTTGCACCCGTCCTTCGGGACGGGTGAGGATTGAAACAACCATCCCGTCCAGCAGGACAACTTTAGCACCCGTTGCACCCGTCCTTCGGGACGGGTGAGGATTGAAACGTGGCACCAGACGGTAGAACTCTGGTGCCTTGCCCGTTGCACCCGTCCTTCGGGACGGGTGAGGATTGAAACATTGCCAAACCCCACCACCAAACGGGACGCGGGCTATGTTGCACCCGTCCTTCGGGACGGGTGAGGATTGAAACAACATGCCGGAGCAGTTCCGTTCGTGGCTAGGCTGGTTGCACCCGTCCTTCGGGACGGGTGAGGATTGAAACCCAGATAAACCGGGAAGAAGGCGGAATACCCATCAGTTGCACCCGTCCTTCGGGACGGGTGAGGATTGAAACCTGCAACTAATTCTGCCCCCTGTGTGTCGTTCTATATGGTTACATCCGCCCGCACGGACGGGCACGGACGGCGACCAGAGGAGGTACTCTCCATGCGTGACTGCTGCGCGATGTTCGGATGCGCCTTCCTGATGGCGTGCGCCATCGCCGTGCTGAGCGCGGCGGCGCCCGTGCTGCTGGTGCCCCTGATTATCGGACTGCTTCTCATCCGCTGGGCGCAGCACCAGATGGACGGTTGCAACAGGGACGAGTAGCCCCCCACGCGGCGGGGTATAGAGAAAAATTTTTCCGAAAAAGACCGTTTCGAAGCAGGAAAACCCCAAAGGGAACGCGAAGAAAAGTCCAACAGCACAGTGTCAGGAGAGATATGTCATGCGGCGTCCATCACCTGACATCTCCATACCCAGTTGGCAGCCGCCCGCGCAGGAGGACGGTTTCACCCTGCACCTGCGCCTCATCACGCCGCTGTTTGGCGGCGGCTACGAATCGCGCGAGGTCGACCCCGTGTGCATCATCCGCCCTGCTACCGTGCGCGGACATCTGCGCTACTGGTGGCGCGCGCTGTATGGAGGGCAATTCTCCAACGCGAAGGAGCTGTTCAAGGCGGAAGCCCACCTTTGGGGCGCGGCGGCACTGGAGAAACACCCTGCTACCGGCAAAGTGCGTCTTCAGGTCACCCAGGTGCGCTCCGGTGGCAATACGGTGACTATCGATAACTTTAAGCCGCGCGGCAGTCCGGCAAGGGTCGGCCCGGAAGCGCAGTATCTGCTGTATCCGTTCCAGGCGCAGAAACAGCAAAACCTGCCGCCTGCCAAAGGTTATCGGGATGTGGAGTTCACCCTGCGGGTGACCTTCGACAAAAGCCTCTCGCCGGCGCAACGGCAGCAGGTGGAAAACACCGTGAAGGCGTGGATTGCGTTTGGGGGCATTGGGGGGCGCACAAGGCGCGGCTGCGGTGCGTTGACCGTCACCAAAGAGCAGGGTCGGTGGCTGCCTCCGGCGGATGTGGAGAGGCGCAAGCAGTGGTTCCGCCAGCTGCTGCCCGCCGGCGAGCCACCCAAACCGGCAAGGCTGGCACACCTCTCCGGAGCGCGTATCGTGCTTGGCAACCCCACCGGTCAAGCCGATAACGTCCTGCACGATTTGGGCAGCTTCTGGGCAAGGTTCCGCAAGGGCCATGTGGGAAGTAAGCCGTACAACCCCATGGAAGGCGGTCGTTGGAGCGACTACCGCAAGGCGCTGTTGCGGTTCTACAAGCAGGACGGCAACACCATCTCGTTGTGCAAGCCGTTTCTGGGTCTGCCGATTGTCTACCAGAAGTTCAACACCGCGCCTTACGCGCCCACCATCGAGTCCACCGAGACGGGACGCATGGCGTCGCCGGTCATCCTGAAACCGCTTGCCCTTGCCAACGGGCAGGTGTGTCCGATGTGTGTGGTGTTGTGGGCGCCGCTGCCGACCAGCATCCGCATCAAGCCCCCCGACCGGCAAGTGAAGCTGGTATTGCCGGAGCAAGACCCCGTGCTGAACGACCTGAAGGTCAAGCATCCACTGGAGGCGGTGGTCAAAGCGGCGGAAGCCCATTGGAAAACGAAGGCGTTTGGATTGGGAGGTGGTTGATGCGGTATCTGCTGACCCTCTCCATCGGTCCCGTCCAGGATTTCATCGCGGCGGCGCGACGCACGGCGGACCTGCAGGCGGGTTCCCAGCTGCTGCAACAGCTGGCGATGCACCTGGCGCAGCACATTCAGGGCAAGGGGGGCACGCTCATCTTCCCCGCCAGCGCTGAGCAGCCCGGACCCAACAAGGTGGTAGCCACCATCGAGACCGATGACCCCGCCGCGTTCGCCCAGCAGCTGCGCGAGGTAGCAGTGCAATGGCTGTGGCAACAGTGGCAGTCTGCCCGCGAGCGCATGCCCAACGTACCGCTGGACGAGCATCTGGCTGAAGAGCAAATGAAGCAATTCTTGGAGTTTTACGCGGCATGGGTGCCCCTCAACGGCGACTATGCACAGGCACGCCATCAGGCGGAGCGGCTGCTGGCAGGGCGCAAGGCACTGCGCGACTTCCGACAGGTTCCCTGCCGCCCCGGCCGCCCCAAAAGCCCGCTAGACCCCTCGCGCGACACGGTGCTGAAGCTGGACGCCGGGTTGCGCATTCCCGAACAGGCACAACAGGAACCCCTCTTCCTGAAGCGCACCGAGTATCTGGACGCGGTCTCCATGCTGAAGCGGCTGAAGGGGGAAAAGGGCGTGCCGTCGACGTCCTACATGGCGGCGCAGGCTATCCTGCCCATCGCCGACCAACAGGCGGTGACAGAGCTGAAGCGCATCGCCGACAACGCGCCGGGCGCGGTGGACATCGGCGACCTGATGTTCCCCACCCGCGTGCAGGAGGAGGTCGAAGAGGGAGAACCGCGCCTCAGCCGCTATCTGAAGGAGCATCAAGCAGATATCGACCGGCTACGCCGCCGGATACTGGACAGCCTCAGCCCACGCCTTAGCGAGTGCCCCTCCTACTACGCCATCCTCGCCGCCGACGGCGACCGCATGGGGCAATGCATCAGTGCGCAGCGGGACATGGATAGCCATCGCCGACTCTCCGCTGCCCTCGCGGAGGTGGCGGAAGAGATGAAAAAAGTGGTCAATCAGCACAACGGCTACACCGTCTACGCGGGGGGCGATGACCTGCTGGCGTTCCTGCCGGTCAATCAGGTTCTCTCCTGCGTGTGCGAGCTGGCGGCGGCGTTCCGCAAGGCGATGGAGCCGTTCCGCGGCGGCTCTTCCGAAGCAGGCACACTCTCCATCGGCGTGGCGATTGTACACCGCATGGAGATGTTGCAGCAGTCGCTGGAGTGGGCGCGTGAGGCGGAACGCGAGGCGAAACGGTGGCGCAATGCGATAGCCATCGCCCTGCATACGCGCGGCGGCGTGCCGTTGACCGCCGTTACCGCCTTCAAAGACGACCCCTATCTGGACGGCTGGCGACAGTGGCTGAAGGCGTTCCGCGCCGGTTTGACGCGCGGCTTCCCCTACGAACTGCAATACCTGGCGCGCGAGGTGGAGAACGCCAGCCTATCGTCCGAGAGCCTGCGGGCAGAGGCGATGCGCATCTTCGACCGCAAAACGGGCAGGGAGGGTAGCGCGGCGGTCAAACAGTTCCGTCCCGCGTACCAGCAGCGGATAGACACCATCGGCAACACGGACGAGCTTCGTGCCTTTGCCGAGCAGCTCATCGTCGCCCGCTTTCTGTCGGAGTATCCCAACGGCGTGGAGGTGCGGTCATGAACAGCCAGATGGTGCGTATCCGAGGGATAGACCCCCTGCTGTTTCGGGACGGTCGCCCGTTTGGCGCGGAGATTGGTTCACTGTCCGCGCGCACGCTGACCTGCCCCTATCCTTCGACGGTCACCGGCTTTGTGCGCACGTTTCTCGGCAACCGCATGACCATAGACTGGAACCGCCGGGAGGACATCCTGCGCGTGCTGGCGATAGCGGTGTACGGTCCTTTGCTGGAGCGCAACGGCGAGACGGTCTTTCACGCCCCTGCTGACGCGCTGGTAACCGGCACGCCGAAGCAGCCATCGGTATTTGCGCTTCGCCCTTCGCAGGACCTGCCCGAACACGCGGGTTGCGACCTGCCCAAGCATCTGGTGCCGTTGCGCGTGGACACCGACGAAAAGCCCGCGAAAGGCTACGAATACTGGGACGGCGCGTCGTTGATGCGTTGGCTGGAGAGCGCGGACGGCGCGGGCTTCACCCCGCCGCAGCCCGTGAGCAGGATGGATGTGGAACAGCGCACGCACGTCGCCATCGATGACGAGAAGGGAACCAGTGCGGAAAGCCTGCTGTATAGCGTGGAATATGTCTCCTTCGAGCGGTATCGCTGGGGCAAAAACGGCTCGCGGGAGCGGTGGGCACTGCTGGCGCGCCTCGAGAGTGACGAAGACCTCTCCCTGGCACGCGGCGTGGGGCTGCTGGGTGGCGAGAAGCGTCTGGCACTGCTGGAACCGGCGGAAGATTCCTGCTGGCCTGCCTGCCCGGAGACGCTGCGCCGCGCTTTGAGCCAGAGCCGGCGCGTGCGGATGTTTCTGGCGACGCCCGCCATCTTCGAAGGGGGCTGGAAGCCGGGGTGGCTGAACGGCAAGATGGAAGGCTCCCCGCCCTGCGCATCGGGTGTCAAACTGCGCCTCGTTTCCGCTGCGGTGAAACGGCGCGAGGCGGTTAGCGGCTGGAGCTATCGCCAGGACCGCCAGCAACCCAAGCCCCTGCGCCTGCTCGCGCCTGCGGGAAGCGTGTACTTCTTTGAGGTGCTGGAGGGCGACCCCGCTGCGCTGGCAGAAGCCTGGCTGCGCCCCGTCAGTGACGATGAACACGACCGACGCGACGGTTATGGACTCACATTGTGGGGAATCTGGTAACGGAGGGACGCTTCCATGAGTAATCACAGCACACGCGCCAAACTGCTCTACTTACATGCGCTCACCCCGGTGCATTCGGGCACCGGGCAGGCGGTGGCGGTGGTGGATTTACCCATCGCCCGCGAAAAAGCCACCGGCTGGCCCATCATCCCCGCCAGCAGCCTGAAAGGCGTACTGCGCGACGCCCTGAGCAACGGGCAGAACAAAGAGTGGATTAACCGCGCCTTCGGCAAGGACGTGCGTGGCGAGGAACAGGGCGAGGCGGGTCTGCTGTGCTTCACCGACCAGCGCATCCTGTGTCT
>JAPWUZ010000285.1 GCA_028275265.1 Armatimonadota bacterium
TCATTCCGCCAATGACCAGTTTCGCCACGTCCTCGTTGCCGAACTCCACGCCCACCATCAGCCCTTTACCGCGCACCTGTGTTACCACATCGGGGTACTGCTGCTGCAGCGCGCTCAACCCGTTCAGCAGCTGTTCGCCGCGCTCTGCCGCCCGTGCGGGCAGGTTTTCCTCCTGCAAGACCTGCAAAGTAGCGATCCCCGCCGCACACGCAAGCGGGTTCCCCCCGAAGGTGCTGGTGTGTATCAGCGGGTTGTCGCCAAACGCTTTTTCCCAGATTTGGGGCGTCGCCGAGAACGCTCCGGACGGCACCACTCCGCCCCCCAAAGCCTTCGCCAGCGTGATGATGTCGGGCTGTACCCCCCAGTGCTGCACCGCAAACATTTTGCCCGTACGCCCCAGCCCGGTTTGTACCTCGTCCACTATTAGCAGCGCATTCCGCTCTGTGCATAATTCGCGCAGTCTGGGCAGATAATCGTCGCCGGGAAGAAAAATGCCCCCCTCCCCCTGAATGGGCTCGACGATAATGCCTGCGGTATCCTCGTCCATTTCGCGGGCGGCGGCATCCGCATCGCCAAACGGCACATGAACAAAGCCCGGTACCAACGGATAAAACGGTTGCCGGTACTGCTCGCGCCCGGTCGCGCTGAGAGACCCCATGCTTTTGCCGTGATAGCCGCCCACTGTGGCGATGAACTTGTGCTTGCCAGTATACTTGCGGGCGATTTTGAGCGCGCCTTCCACTGCCTCGGTGCCGCTGTTGCACAGGAAGCTGTACTGCAGGTCACCGGGCAGCACCTTCGCCAGCGCCTCGCAAAAATCCGCCACCAGCGCGCTGAAGAACACTTTGCTGGAGAGTGGCATTTTGTCCAGCTGCGCTTTCACCGCCTCTACCACTCGCGGATGGCGATGCCCTAAGGCGAAAGTACCGTAGCCCCCCAGAAAATCCAGATAAGCACGCCCCGTATGGTCGTACACATACATCCCTTCGGCGTACATCTCTACGCCAAAGTCGGCGAACTTCATCAGCTGTGCCAGCCCGGGGTTGACGTATTGCATATACTTCGCGTAGGTCTGCTCCAGAATGTCGCTCATGCTCCCCTCCTAATAAACGGTGCTGTCCACCACGCGCCGCCCGTCGTAGGCAGGTCGAATGCGTTTATGTTTCAGGATATAGTCCGACACCACGTCCAGCCTTTTCCTGCCGGTATCCTCATACGCAATGCCCATCGGCTGCAGGTAGCGCTGCGCAAAGTAACTGTTGGTGGACACGAGATACTGCCGGTCCTCCTGCAAAGGCTGACCATTCACGGTCACCTCCACCAGTTCCCCACCCTGATAGCGGTAGCGGATACCGGAAACCGCCGGGCGGGTACGCCGCAAGAGTTCGCGCAGCTGTGCCCCTGTCACCCGGAACTTCACCATCGTGTTGCCGAACGGCAGGGCTTTGGCGAGGTCGTAGCGCGTAATCGTCCCGCGCAAAATGGGTGCGCGCACACCCCCCATGTTTTCCAAATCTGCCTCCGTGCCCAGCATCTCGCGCAAGGCGTCCGCAACAAGGTTGTACTCCGCGTCGTCGTTGCCACGGCGTGTGAAATCATCCTCCGCCTCGCCGAGAACCACCCCGTAGTATTTCTCCATCGGCTTCCAAAACCGTTCAACTACCGCCCTCACCGCTGGGTCATCGGGAATATCGGGAGAGACCAGCAACAGCTCCCCGCGATAACCCATGAACGTCCATTTGCCGGTTCGCGGGTCACGGCGCAGGATGACCTCCAGCTTGCCCAGTTCCCCTCCCCACTGGAACGCCTGCACAATGACGGTTCCGTTTTTCTGGAATGCACTGGTTAACTCTCCCGCAGGCACAAAATCGGGCTTTGCCAACCGCGTGTGCGAATGCCCGCCGATAATCACATCGATACCCGGCACCTCCCGTGCCAGCTGCACGTCTACCTCATACCCCAGATGCGAAAGCAAAATCACCACGTCTGCCTGCTGCCGCAGCTGCGGAACCACACGACGCGCTGTATCGACGGCGTCCAGTATCTCTATCCCTTCGCGTGTAGCGGGATAGCCGCGCGTGCTTTCCGTAAGCAGCCCGAAGACCGCAATGCGCGCGCCCTCCACCTGTAGTACCTCGTAAGGTTTTAGCAGCGGCTGTCTGGTGGTGGCGTCCACCACGTTGGCACAGACCACGGGATAGCGCGCCATTTGCACCAGCTTCTGCCACTGCGCCCGGGGATTGTTGAACTCATGGTTGCCATGCGTGCCGATGGTATAACCCAGCGCGTTCATCGCGGATACGTCCGCCTCGCCCCGATACTCGACCGAGAACGCGGTGCCGTCACAGAAATCGCCGACATCGGCTACCCAGGTCGTGCCGAATGCCTTCCGCAGCTGGCGCACGAGTGTGGCACGTCGGGCGATGCCCCCGATGTTGCGACGGAGAGCCAGCTGCGCTTCCTGGGTATTGGGGTCAGGCGGGTCCGGGTAATTGAAAGGCAAAAGGTTGCCATGTGTGTCGTTGGTATGCAGAATGGTTAGCTTCCAGTAGCGCGGGGGCGCATCGGAAGCGATAAGAGATGGGACACCCCACCCTATCAGCCATGTTGCGATGAGCAAACATTTCACAAAGCGCATTTTTTTCTCCTTCCTTCTCAGCCAGCGCGGAACTCCATCAGCTCTTTGGGTGCCTGAGTCAGTACCTCGACGCCGTCTTCGGTAACCAATACATCGTCCTCGATCCGTACTCCGCCCAAGCCTTCGACGTAGATGCCCGGCTCGACGGTAAACACCATACCCGGTTGAAGCACGATTTCCGATTTTTCTGAAAAGCCCATGCCGTCATGCACGCTCAAGCCCAGGCTGTGCCCCAGCGAATGGGTGAAATACTCTCCATACCCTGCATCGGTGATGACTTGCCGCGCAACGGCGTCGACATCACGGCCTTTCACGCCCGGCTTAATGGACTCGATCGCCCTGAGCTGCGCCTCCAGCACCGTCTGGTAAATGCGTCGCTGTTCCTCCGTTGCCTTACCGATGACCACCGTGCGGGTAACGTCCGAGCAGTAGCCGTCTACCTCCGCACCGAAATCCAGCGTGACGAAGTCGCTCGGACGGAAGCGACGCTCGGAGGTTTCTGCATGGGGAATGGCAGAGTTTTCTCCAGAGGCAACGATGCTATCGAAAGCAGGACGACGCGCCCCCAGCCGGCGCATGTAGAACTCGAGTTCCATCGCAACGTCCAGTTCCGCCGTCTCCGGCTGCATGAAAAGCTGGATATGGCGAAACGCAGCGTCGGCGATTCCGCACGCCTGACGGATACAGGCAATCTCTTCCGCGTCTTTGACCATCCTCAGTTCTTCCACCACGCCGCTCGTGGCTATCCATTCCACGCCCATCTCGCCATATTTCTCGCGCCAGCCTTCCAGTGTTTTGACGGTGATATGGTTTGCCTCGAAGCCTATTTTTCGCAGCGCGCGTGTTTCCAGCTG
>JAPWUZ010000266.1 GCA_028275265.1 Armatimonadota bacterium
AACAGCGTTAGGGTGTCTTAAGCGTGAGGCGAGAACAACTGCGACAGATACTGGAAGAAAGCGTGCTTATCGCCGATGGCGCGATGGGCACGATGCTGCAGAGGCTCGGTGTACAGGCGCCGTACGAGCTGGCAAACCTTGTACAGCCCGATGCAGTAAGGCAGGTTCACCGCGCGTATATCGAGGCGGGTGCGCGGCTCATCGAGACCAACACCTTCGGTGCGAACCGCGTGAAGCTGGCGACACACGGAGCGGGGCACCTGGTGCGCGAGATTAACCTCGCAGCGGTTCGGCTGGCGCGCGAAGCGGCGGGCGACGTACCGGTGATAGTAGCGGGTGCCGTAGGACCGGTCGGCAAGCCGCTGGCTCCGATTGGGCAGATAGCCCCTCAAGAGGCAGGGGAAGCCTTCCGCGAGCAGATAAAGGTGCTTCTGGAGGCTGAGGTAGACCTCATCCTGCTGGAAACCTTCACGCACCTCGATGAGCTCAGGATCGCGTTGGAGCAGCTGCGGTCTCTGGATAGCGAGATCCCCGTTATTGCCCAGAAAGCCTTTATCGAGGACGGCGAGACGCTGGCGGCGGGTTTACCTGCCCAGGTAGCGCGCACGCTGGAGGAGTGGGGTGTAGACGTTATCGGCGCAAACTGCGTGGTCGGTCCGCAGCGCATGGTGGGCATCTTGCAGGCGATGGCTTCTGCGACCAGCCTGCCTCTTTCCGTCATGCCTACGCCCGGCTTGCCACAGTACCAGCGAGGCGAGGTCACCTTCGAGGCACAGCCCGATTACTTCGCCCAGTACGGCGAGCAGTTTGCGCGAATTGGGGTAAACGTCGTTGGCGGTTGCTGCGGTACCACGCCCGCGCATATCCGCGCTGTGGCAGAACGCCTGCGTGGGGTGAAACCGCGTGCGCGGCGTGTACCTGCAAGGGTCAAAGAGGCGGTCAAGCCGGAGGAACTGCCTCGCGCGGAACCGTCGCAACTGGCAGGCAAACTGGGCAGGAAGTACGTGATTGCAGTGGAGCTCGACCTGCCGCGTGGACTGGATGTCACGAAGGTGTTAGATGGCGCGCTCTCACTGAAGGAGCATGGAGTGGACGTTATCGACATCTCCGACGGCGCGCGGGCGCGTCTGCGGATGAACCCTATCGCCATCTCGCACCTGATTCAAGAGCAGGTAGGCATTGAAGTGATGATGCACTTCGCCTGTCGCGACCGCAACCTGCTGGCGATTCAGGCAGACCTGCTGGGAGCGCACGCACTGGGCATTCGCAACATTCTGGCAATCACGGGCGACCCTGCGCTGATTGGCGATTACCCAACGGCGACCTCCGTATTCGACATTGACGCCATCGGACTGGTGCGCATCCTGCGCCGCTTCAATGAAGGCGTAGACCTTGCGGGCAACAGTATCGGCATGCGCACCGCGTTCACCATCGCCGTCGCCTACAACCCGCTCGCTTATGACCAGCACACGGAGGACGAACGACTGAAGCGCAAGGCGGCAGAAGGGGCGCATCTGGTGTACACCCAGCCGATATTCGATATCGCGGTGCTGGAGAGGGCGGCGGAAGCGGCAAGCAGGGTGGGGCTGCCTCTCCTTGTTGGCGTTCTGCCTCTACGCAGCGCACGGCACGCCGACTTCATGCACCATGAGGTGCCGGGCGTGTGGATACCCGACCCCATCCGCAAGCGACTGGCGGAGCTTGACGATGCGGATGCACGCAGGTACGGTCTGGATGTGGCTAAAGAGTTCGCCCTGCAGGCTCAAAAGGTGAGCCAGGGTATTTACCTGATGCCACCTTTCGGTAACCACAAGGTGGCGGAAGCCGTCATAGATGTATTGACAGGATAAACATCTACCAGCAAGGAGGGAAGCGTATGAAACGTGCGAAACTGCTCGCGCTGTTGGCGGGCGGCGTGGCGCTGGGCACGGTGTGGACGACGCTGGCTCAGCAGCAGCCTGCCCCTGCCGTAGACGCCAGCAACCCGGCGGTGTTTGCCTCTAGCTTACCCGTCGGCGCGGTGGCACCGGCGTTCGATGTGACCAACGTGGTCACAGGCGAGACGCTGTGCTACCTTTGAAGGAACCCGGGTAAGCCGGTGGTGCTGAGCTTCGGCAACATCGGCAACCCGTTCTGGACCCGGGAGGTCCAGTTCCTCGAGAAGCTCCATCAGCAATACGCCTCTAAGGGCGTGGTCATTGTGGCGGTCGCGTTGGACACCGACAAGCAGGCGGTGAAGGCTTTCGTGGACAAATACAAACTAACGCTGCCGGTGGCGGTGGACAGCGAGAAGCTGACCGGCGCTGAGCTCTACAAGGTGACCGCTCTTCCGACGACCATTTTCACCGACCGCGCACACAAGGTAACCCTGCGTCAAATCGGCTTCAGTAAACAGCACGAGAATCTGTTTGAGGAGGAGATACGGAAGCTGGCGCAGTAGCGCAGCGGGGAGAACCTTACTCTTATCCCCTCTCCCGAAACTTCGGGAGAGGGGGGTTCGGTTTTTTAACTAATGCGGGCTATTCTGTTCCTCGCGCCGAACCATCTCCTGCGCCGCGCGAAGCCGATGCAGCACGCGCTCTTTGCCCATCACCTCAATCATCTCGAAAAGCCCTGGACCGACGGTGCGACCGCTGACCGCCACCCGAGTCGGGTGGATGACCTGTGCCGCGCTCACACCCAGCTCCTCCGCAATGGCGCGAGTGGTTGCTTCGATGTGCGGCACGTCGAACGGTTCCAGTGCGCTGTAGCGCTCGATAAGCATCTCGAGCATCTGCGGCACATAGGGTTGTGTGAACCACTTGCGCACACCCTTCTCCTCGTACTCCAGCGTGTCGCGGAAGAAGTACTCGGTGAGCGGCACGACCTCAGAGAGCAGCTTCATCCGCTCCGCTTCCAGCGCGATGACCCGCTGGGCATACGCGACCTCTTCAGGCGAGGGGGTCTGTGGCATCAGCCCTGCTTCTTGCAAATAGGGCAGGCACAGCCGGGTCAGCTCCTCTATGGGCTTGCGCCGGATGTACACACCGTTCATCCACAACAGCTTCTGCCCGTCGAAGATAGCGGGGTTTTCCTGCACACCGGACAGGTCAAATCGCTCTATCAGCTCTTCGCGCGAATAGAGTTCGCGGTCCTCGTCCGCGCTCCAGCCGAGCAGCGCAAGAAAGTTGAACATCGCCTCCGGCAAGTAGCCCTGCTGAATGTACTCCACGAACTGCACAGAGCCGTGTCGTTTGGAGAGCTTCTTGCGGTCGGTGCCTAAAATCATCGGCAGGTGGGCGAACCTGGGCAATTCCCAACCAAGCGCGTGGTATATCTGCACGTGGCGCGGGGTGCTGGAAATCCACTCCTCACCGCGAATGACGTGGGTAATGCCCATATCGTGGTCGTCGGTCACGCTGGCAAGGTGATAGGTGGGGTAGCCGTCGGATTTGAGCATCACAAAGTCGTCAATCAGTGCGTTCTCGAAGCGGATTTCGCCGCGGATTTCGTCGTGGAAGACCGTCTCGCCCTCCAAAGGCATGGCGAAGCGGATCACGTAAGGAAGACCTTGCACTTCCAGTGCTTTGCGCTCCTCGTCCGACAGATAGCGGCATTTGCGGTCGTAGCCGGTCGGCTGTTTGGCTGCCTCCTGCTGGCGGCGCAGCTCCTCCAGCCGTTCGGGCGTACAGTAGCAGCGGTAGGCATGTCCTGTCTCTACCAGCTTTTCTGCGACCTCGCGGTACAGCGGCAGCCGCTGAGACTGGAAATAAGGACCTTCGTCCCAGTCCAGCCCCAGCCAGCG
>JAPWUZ010000267.1 GCA_028275265.1 Armatimonadota bacterium
CGCTTTTGAGATGACGGACACCCGTTAGCGGTGGCGTCGCTGGCACGGAGAAGGTTTCACCCGCTTTGCGGTTGACCAGCAGATGGATGACACCGCGCTCCACACCGATTTCCATATGCGGGGTGCGCAGGAGATAGATGGACATCATCCGCGTTCCTCTTGCCTATTCAGAGATAATCCTGCAGGAAGGATTTCGATAATTAGGGGGTGAGTATCCTCTCCAGAGAGGATGGCCCCCGATTTCGGACATGTTGACAGGGGTCACTCCCCTCTCCCGAAGCTTCGGGAGAGGGGATGGGCGTTAGTCTACTGCTTCACCGGCTGCTCTTGCTCCGGTTCGGGATGATAGTGGATGCCCAGCTCCTTCGGCTGACCGTACAGCTCCGGATGCAGATACCTGCCCCGATGCTCCGGCGGCTTCGGCTGCTCCGTCTGATATCCATACTCCTGCACCCAGCGGTCGTTGCGGACGGACTCTACCCGCCACGAGACCTTCACAAACGGCTTGCTGGTGCGGATGAGGAACCGGTTGTTCTGGATCTCACGCACCACCTTTGCCAGCACGAAGTCGTCCGAGCTATCTATCACCGTGAGTTGGTACCGGTAGTCCCTGTTGATACTCTCGAAGTAAGGTGGCAGTTGCACAGTGGCGTAGCCCTGCGCATCGGTGACCACATTGCCCGAGTAGGCGTTCATCGGCTCGGGGCCTTCCGTGCAGAAGTGGCTCAGGTAGGCGTTTTCAGGGTCCAGAGGATGGTCTATCTGGAACGCCTTGGTGCCCGAAGCGGCAAATCGGCCATGAGAGTAGACGCCATAGCCAGAGGTGCTGACGCTTTTGCCGTACACGCCGTACGTGATACCGCTGCTTGCACCGGCAATACCGAACACCCCTGTGCCCGACGTGCTGGCGCTTGTGAAGAATCCGCCGTAGGTGGTGCCGCTGGTGGCACTGGCAGAGCCATACACGCCCGTACCCGACGTGCTGACACTTACTCCGAATATACCGTAGGTTTCGCCGCTGGTGGCGGAAGCCCGGCCATACACGCCACGACCAGAGGTGCTGTCGCTGGCACCTTCCACCCCGCAGGCGTAGCCGCTGGTGGCGGAAGCCCAGCCATACACGCCACGACCAGAGGTGCTGAAGCTCACACCAAACACGCCGCGGGTGCTGCCGCTGGTGGCGGTAGCATAGCCATATACGCCACTACCATCGGGGCTGTCGCTCCGACCAAACACGCCGTAGGTGGTGCCGCTGTTGGCGGTGGCCCAGCCAAACATGCCACGACCTTCCGTGCTGGCACTCTGAAACCACGCGCCGTAGGTGGTGCCGCTGTTGGCGGTGGCCAAGCCTACCACGCCACTACCAGAGGTGCTGGCGCTCTCACCAACCACGCCATAGGTGGTGCCGCTTCCGGCGGAAGCCAAGCCATACACGCCACGACCAGAGGTGCTGGCGCTCTCACCAACCACGCCGTAGGTGGTGCCGCTTCCGGCAGAAGCCAAGCCAAACACGCCACGACCGGAGGTGCTGGCGATCTCAAACCACCCGCCGTAGTTGGTGCGGCTGGTGGCAGCGTTTATAACCTTGAACACCGCGCCAGAACCCACATTCGCACTCCCCGAAAACGGTAGCGTCAAGCCATCATCTGCGGGCGACCACGCGCTGCCGTCCCACTTCAGCACCTGACCACTGGTGGGCGCAGTGCTGGCAACAGCACGACCCTGAATACGCGCCACCGTCGGGTTCGGATAACTCCCGCTCAAATCCCCACCAGCAGGTCCCGACGGCGGAGGAGGTGCCTGCCACGTGCCAACGCCAGAGGCATCCGACGTCAGCACATAACCCGCTGCCGCACCCGCAGGCATCTGGAAACCCGTCACACGGATGGAACCATCCACATCCAGTTTCACCACAGGGTTCAGCACACCGATACCCACGTTCCCCGAGAAATAACCACGCCCAACGAAGTAACCCGCGTAACCGTCCGGGCTGTTCGTCTGGAAGTAGCCACCGTAGTTGGTGCCACTCGTCGCCGACGCCAGACCATACACTCCACGACCAGACGAACTCGCCGAGCGACCAGACACACCCGTCGTGTTACCACTCGTCGCCGTCGCGTAACCGTACACACCTGTGCCAGACGTGCTGTCCGCCGTGCCCAGCATCGCGATGGTGCTGCCCGTGGGCGACGGAACGTGTCCCACAACTCCGCGCCCCGTCGCGCTCGTAGAGCGCCCATACACCCCGTAACTGTAACCCGTGCTGGAACTTGCCAGACCGAACACCCCAAATCCGGAGGTGCTGTCACTGCGGAAGTAGCCTGCGTAACTGGTACCCGAAGGCGCTGTGTTGGTGATGGAGAAAGCGGCTCCCACGTAGTTCACGCTGCCTGCATAGGGCAGGGTCAAACCGCCACCCTGCTGCGGATGCAACACGGGACCGCCCCATTCAGGCACCGCCGTGGGAGACACCTGCCACTGTGCCACATCCGCAGGCGGGGGTTCCACACCCGATGGAGGTTCAGGCGTAGAAAATACAGAAGCCTCCACAAAACGCGCCGTCAGCGAGTATCCCTTGCCGGACAGATACAGCGCATCCGCGCCGAATCGCCAGGGGGCGTCTGAGGACGGCATGAGGTCGCTCAGCCGGATGCGTGGCGAGAGCAGCATGAAGTCGCCCGAACCGGCGGGACGTACCGCTACCTGCAGGTAACGGTTACCGGCATCCGACATCGCCCCGAAGTCCAGTTGCTGGATGAACCCGCCGTTTTGCAGGGGCACACCGGTTAAGGTGAGCGCAGAGCCGGTTTGCGCGCCTCCGGAAGCGGCTGTCCAGAGGCTGAACTGCAGGTCATAGTTGCCGCTGGCAGGGACGCCCGCGGTTTTGAGCATCCCCTCACAGGTGAAAGGTCGCGCGTGGACGCTCCCATAGCAGCGCAGAAGAAGGAGAAACGCCAGCGCCAAATGCGTACTGCGCATGTTCGTATATCCCTCCTTAGCAAAAAATGATATGGGGCAGTCAACGAGGATGGCAAGACCTTTGGGGGGCAAACAGAGGGGGTCTGCAGGTATCTTGCCCTTTGCAGGTTTTCCACCCAGGTTGGCTATCGTAAATACTAAACCAGCAAGACACATTTGTCAATAGTCAATCGGTGCAGTGAACGAGACAGGAGCTGCCTCGCTCTATCGCGAATCAGTCATGCCAGAGATTACAGGAAGGAGATTTCAGCGATGAACTGGCAGGCGAAATGGATATGGCATCCGGGCGAAGAAGCGCCGCGCAACTTTTTCTGGGCGGTGCGTAAAGCGTTTACGCTGCCACAGCGCTTTTCGAATGTTGTCTTGCATATTACCGCTGACTCGCGCTACTCGGTGTGGGTGAACGGCAAGTATCTCGGACACGGTCCTGTGCGGGCGTTCCCGCATCGCTGGCGCTACGATACTTATGACATCACGCCGTACGTCTGTGTGGGTGAGAACGTGGTGGCTGTGCTGGTGCACCACTTCGGACATTCCACCTTCCAGTACGTGCAGGCTCGTGGGGGCTTGCTGGCACAGGTGGAATGCGACGGCAAAGTGGTCGCCGCCACGGACGAGACATGGAAAGGCATGGAACATCCCGCTTACGAACGCCGAATGCCCCGCATGTCCTGCCAGCAGGCATGGGCGGAGATGTTCGATGCGCGGAAGGACCTGCCACACTGGACGCTGGCAGGCTACGACGACCGCGCGTGGCAAAACGCCGCCGTCTTGGGCGAGGTGGGGTGCGCG
>JAPWUZ010000268.1 GCA_028275265.1 Armatimonadota bacterium
TCAACGCTATTCCCGTCGCGAAGGAGATTTCGCACCTGCCTGTGATCGCGGACCCCTCACATGGCACGGGCAAGGCAAGCCTTGTGCCTGCAGTGGCGGCGGCAGCGATTGCGGCAGGGGCAGATGGCATTATCGTGGAGGTGCATCCGCATCCCGAGCGCGCGCTGAAAGACGGACCGCAGTCCTTGCGTTTCGAGGCGTTCGAAGAGATGATGCAGAGGCTGCGTGTCCTTGCGCCTGCAGTGGGAAGAAGCATCTAGGAGGATAGCATGGGGGAAGCAATTTGCGAACGGCTGTGCATTATCGGAGTCGGGTTGATTGGCGGCTCTATTGGGCTGGCAGCACGCCAGCGCGGACTGGCAAAGCATGTGGTGGGCGTGGGACGCAGCGCGGAGCGGCTGAAAACGGCTCTGCAAGCGGGCGCGATCGACGACGCTACTACCTCCCTGCAGGAGGGCGTCACCGGCGCGGATATGGTGATGGTCTGCACGCCTGTAGGGCTTATCGTGCCCACCATCAAGCTGTGTCTGCAGTGGCTCCCCGAACAATGCGTGGTGACCGACGTGGGTTCTGTCAAGGGTAGCATCGTGCAACAGGCAACCGACCTGCTGGGCGAGCGATTCGTGGGTGGACACCCGATGGCGGGTTCCGAGCAGACCGGCGTGCAGAACGCTCGCACTGACCTGTTCGAAGGCACCACGTGGGCACTGACGCCCACCGAGAAGACCTCGCAAAGCGCTCTGGAGAAGGTCACCGTGCTGGCGCAGGGAATGGGAGCCAGGGTGCTCATCGCCGACGCTGACGAACACGACCGCGCAGTGGCTCTTACCAGCCATTTGCCTCATGCGCTGGCGCTGGCTCTGGTGCATGTCGCCGAGAACAGCCCCTATCCGCAGTTGATTGGTGGAAGCTTCCGCGACGGCACGCGCGTTGCCGCCAGTTCCCCCGACCTCTGGCGCGACATCTTTCTGCACAACCGCGAACACGTACTCTGGGCAATTGACGAGTTTGCGGGGCAACTGCAGGAGGTACGCTCTGCCATCGAGAGTGAGGACGCAGAGACCATCCAGCGCCTCTTCACTGAAGCGCGGATGCTGCGACAGGCTTTTGGACTATGAGCACGGCGTGCGAAATCATCCCTCTTTCCTCTCCACCCGATGCGTGCATACAACTGCCCGGTTCCAAAAGCATCACCAACCGTGCGCTGTTGCTGGCGGCGCTGTGTGACCAGCAGGTAACCATCATAAACGCCCTCCACTCGGAGGATACACAGGTTATGCAGGAGAGCCTGCGGCGATTGGGATTCGTGGTCGAGCAAAAAGACCCTGAGACGCTGGCTGTGCGCGGTGCGGGTGGTAAGATACCTGCCTCCCAAGCCGACCTCTGGATTGCCAACGCGGGCACGGCGGCGAGGTTTCTGACGGCGATGGTGGCGCTGGGCGAGGGAACCTATCGGCTGGATGGCACAGAACGGATGCGCCAGCGCCCCATTCAGCCGTTGCTCGATGCCCTGAACGCATTGGGGGCAGACGCCGTCTCCGAATTGGGCACAGGATGCCCGCCGGTGATTGTTCGGGCGCGTGGGCTGACAGGGGGGAGCGTATCGGTGCGCGGCGACATCAGCAGTCAGTTCCTCTCTGCGCTGATGATGGTGGCTCCCTGCGCCCAACAACCGGTGACCATACAGATAGAAGGCGAGCTGGTATCTGCCCCCTTCGTGCAGATGACTCTCAGGATGATGCGGCAGTTTGGCACGGACGCGCAATGGGAAAAGGAACGCACTCGCATTGTGGTCCCTGCCCCCCAGCGATACCATCTGACAGGAGACGCAACCTACACCGTAGAACCCGATGCCACAGCCGCTTCCTACTTCTTCGCGGCGGCGGCGATCACCGGCGGGCGCGTGTGTGTACGGGGATTACACAAGGATTGCTTGCAGGGGGACATCCGCTTTGTCGAAATCTTACAGCAGATGGGCTGTTCGGTGCGCTGGTTGCCTGATGCCACAGAAGTCGCGGCGACACACACCCTGCACGGCGTGGACGTGAACATGTCAGACATCTCAGACACTTTTATCACGCTGGCGGTGGTCGCGCCCTTCGCCGATAGCCCAACGCGCATTCGCGGAGTGGAACATGCCCGCTATCAGGAGAGCAACCGCGTGAGCGCAGTTGCCACCGAGCTGCGAAGGCTGGGCATCGATGTGGAAGAACATATTGACGGATTGACCATCTACCCGGGCAATCCAAAGCCGGGCACGGTGCAAACGTACAACGACCACCGTATCGCGATGGCGTTCTCCATCATCGGGTTACGTGTACCGGGCATCGTCATCGCCGAGCCGGGGTGCGTGCAAAAGACTTTCCCTGCTTTCTTCGAGAAGCTGCAGGAGTTACGAGGAGGCGCGAGATGAGGCAGATGGTCATCGCCATCGATGGTCCTGCTGGCGCAGGAAAAAGTAGCGTGGCGAAGCGCGTGGCGCAGGCGCTGGGCTACCGTTATCTGGACACAGGCGCACTCTATCGGGCACTGGCATGGAAAGCAATGCAGCGCGGCTTGCGCCCACAGGACACTCGATATATCATTGAGATGACGCGCGAAACGCGGGTAGAACTCCAGCAGAGCAACGGCGAGCAACGGGTGCTGGTGGATGGTGAGGATGTCACGGAAGCTATCCGCGTGCCAGAGGTTGGGAATCTGGCTTCACCCATTTCTGCCATTCCGGAGGTGCGCGAGATTCTGCTGGACTGGCAGCGGGAATTCGGAAGGCAGGGGGGCATTGTTGCCGAGGGGCGCGATACGGGTACGGTGGTCTTCCCCCATGCAGAGGTGAAGATATTTCTGACAGCCTCGCTGGACGAGCGCGCCCGCCGTCGCCACAAAGAGCTGCTGGAACGCGGCATCAATATCTCCTTCGAGCAGGTCAAGCTGGACATGGAGGCGCGTGACCAGCGCGATAGCACCCGCCACGTGGCGCCGTTGCGCCCCGCACCCGACGCCGTGCTCATCAACACCGACCACATGAGCCTCGACGAGGTGGTGGAGGAGGTTCTGCGAATATGCCGTGCCCGGTTCACGAACGGAGCACCACCCTCTACGTAATCTCCCGATGGGTGGTTTGCCCCATCCTGCGATTGCTCTTCTGGATGAAGGTGGAGGGGCGCGAGAACATCCCGCCGGGTGCAGCCATCCTCGCCCCCAACCATACCAGCTATATGGACCCGCCGGTAGTCGGATGCGCCGCCTGGCCACGCTTCTGCATCTACATGGGTAAAGCGCCGCTGTTCAAAATCCCTGTGCTGGGCTGGTACATCCGTCGCGCCGGCTGCTTCCCCGTGCATCAGAACACCGCGGACCGCCAGGCACTGCGCACTGCGCTACAGGTGCTGAGCATGGGAGAACTGCTCATCATGTTCCCTGAAGGCACACGCAGCGGGGACGGCTATCTGCTGGAACCGCAGACGGGCGTGGCGCTACTGGCAAAGATGAGCGGTGCGCCAGTGGTGCCTACCGCGATTATCGGCACGCGCGAGATACTGCCAGCCGACCCCCGTCTGCCGCGCTGGCACCGCCTGCAAGTGATTTTCGGTGAACCGATGTACTATCAGCAATTCGCCGAGCGCTATGAGACCGACCGACAGGCGCGGGAAGCCTTTAGTCACGAGCTGATGCGCCGCATCGGGGAGATGATGGAGAGCCGCGGCTACCGCGCCTTTCGCCCGTCATCTCCGGAACGGCTTTCTTCCTGAGACGCCCCATACGGTATAA
>JAPWUZ010000029.1 GCA_028275265.1 Armatimonadota bacterium
CATCAGAGAGAACGGCTCCGCCATCGACGGCACGCCCATGCTCATACCGTCGGAGACCATGAAGATGATGTTCTTCACATGGGTAGAGCGGGCACGCATCTGTGCAGAAGCTTCTCGAAAAAGCAACCCACCGCTAACCAGCGCTGCCGCTCCCACCTGCAAAAGTTCCCGCCGCGAAAGGTCTGAAGATGCCATTTGTCTCCTCCCACGCATTGACCTATTCCTGCTAACCGCGTTACTCACTACCTTATCCTTCATTATACCCCCAGTAATGTTAAGGCGGTGTGAACTTCCACGAAGAAGCCCATCACAACCCTACATGCCTGAAGGAGTAAACGGTTCGGTAAGGAATTACGCCAATGAAAATCTGTGTCAGGAGGAATCTGAGCCATGCGCCAATCGGCGGTCTCCATCATCAGCGGGGACGCTGTCCAGCGCTGGATGTTTGCTCAGTTCGCCAGAGGAGCGGTACCGCCGTTCTCGTTTCAGTATGGGAACAGACCCTCTGTGGAACTGCTCACCCAATGGCAGTATCGTCACGACAGCCGTCGTGTCGATCGGTTTTGCAATCGCCACACTTTCACTTACACCGACCCTGCGACTGGCTTACAGGTGGAATGCGAATGCGTGCTGTTCCGTGATTTCCCCGCTATCGAGTGGCTTCTGCGGGTTCGCAACACCGGCACGCAGGACACACCCGTGCTCGCGGATGTACAGGCAATAGACACCTCCCTGATGGGTGGGAGAAAGTGGAAACTGCACCGTGCGCTGGGCAGTAATGCCCAGCGAGAGGACTTCGCGCCGGTTGTGGACGACCTGAAGCCGGGGAATGCAGTGCACCTCGCGCCGGTAGGAGGGCGTTCGTCAA
Source organism: Armatimonadota bacterium (assembly GCA_028275265.1). Taxonomy (GTDB): domain Bacteria; phylum Armatimonadota; class HRBIN16; order HRBIN16; family HRBIN16; genus HRBIN16. The sequence continues at coordinate 869 of JAPWUZ010000029.1, forward strand.
ACACTGTTGCCCTGCCTTTCTTTAACCTGCAAACGGAAGACGGTGGAGTCGTGTTCGCCATCGGGTGGTCTGGGCAGTGGGCGGCAGACTTCTTGATGGAAAACACGAACAGTCTGCGCTTGCGGGCAGGGATGGAGCAGACGCACCTGAAACTGCACCCCGGTGAAGCGATACGCACCCCGCGCATTCTGTTGCTCTTCTGGCAGGGTGAGGATGAGTTTATCGGCTTCAACCGGTTGCGTCGGTTTCTGCTGCAGCACCACGTGCCGCGGCGGCGAGGCAAGCCGGTGACCTTGCCTTTTGCCTGCACCTCCTGCGGCCCCCCCGATGAGGCGAACCAGGCAACCGAGCAGAGCCAGCTGGAGCTTGCCTCGCAGTTTGTGCCTTATGGAGTGGAGTATCTCTGGCTGGATGCAGGCTGGTTCGAGGGACGTTGGCCCAATGGCGTGGGCAACTGGTTCCCTCGCAAGGATGGCTTCCCGCGCGGACTGAGGCCACTCGCGGACGGAGTGCGTCGCATGGGCATGAAAGGGCTGCTCCTCTGGTTTGAGCCTGAACGGGTATATGAGGGTACATGGATCGACCGTGAACATCCCGACTGGTTGCTGCAGTTGCCGGGTAACCTCAACCGCCTGCTGAACCTGGGGCATCCTGCCGCGCTGAGCTGGCTCACCGACCATCTCTCGCAAATGATCGAGCGCGAGGGCATCGCCGTCTACCGGCAGGATTTCAACATGGACCCCCTTCCCTTCTGGCGTGCCGCCGACGCTCCCGACCGCCAGGGCATCACCGAGATACGCCATGTAGAGGGACTGTACACGCTGTGGGATACCCTGCTGAAACGCCATCCCGACCTGCTCATCGACAACTGCGCCTCAGGAGGCAGGAGGCTGGACCTGGAGACCATCTCGCGCAGCGTCGCTTTGTGGCGCACCGATTACATGTCCTTTGAGCCCGTCAGTCAGCAATGCCACACCATGGGCATCAGCCGCTACCTGCCCACTACCAGCTCCGTATGCGGCTATCCCGACGCCTACCTGCTGCGCAGCGCGCTGAACAACGGCTTACTGCTGTGGAAAGCGTGGGTGAACGCTGCCCCCGATGAGGAGTGCCGGGGGTTGCTGCCGCCAGAAGCCACGTGGCAGGCTGGGCATCGTTTCCCCAGCGGGCGGGCAAAGGCACTGGCAGCGGAGTTTCGTCGGCTACGTGCCTATTTCTTTGGCGACTTCTACCCCCTGACTCCTTACAGCACCGCCGACGATGCGTGGGTGGCTTACCAGTTCCACGTGCCAGAGAAGGATGCGGGCATCGTGCTGGTCTTCCGAAGGGCGCGTTGCTGGCCGCGCGAGCAGACGGTGCGCCTGCGTGCGCTCGCCCCCGAAAAAACTTACGAAATGCGCCTAACAGACGAACACCTTCGCCGTGATGTGTTCGCACAGAGCGGACGCGAGCTTTTGCAGGGTCTGCTCGTTCGGTTAGACCGCGCACCGAGTTCGCTGTTGATTGAGTATCGCAGCCGTTGACGCCTCGTGCAGCAAAGGATATAATCGAAGGCAGTACTTGCAGGAAGGTGAGAACCACGTGCGCAGGCTGTTCGAGCGCATCAACACACTGTTTGGCAGCTGGTATGAGGGGCTTTTCGGCGCGGGCGGCGAGCTGCACCCGCGCGAGGTGCTGCGTCGGCTGGTGATTGCGGCAGAGGAGCACCGCATCGAGGGGCTGGATGGCGAAATGTATGTGCCCAACCGCTACCGGCTGGAAATCGCCCTACAGAACCCGGAAGAACAGGATGCCTATCTCACCTTCCTGCAACCGCAGGAGCTGGCGGACGCGCTGTGGCAGGAGCTGCAGGAGGAAGGGTACCGCCTGCGCGGGGGCATCGTGTGCGAGGTGGTAGCGCAGCCGATTGCCCCAGCGAACGCGCCGAGGCAGGCGCTGCGCATTACCGCAAAGTTCGACCCGTCTGTCCCCCTGCCGATGGTGACGCCGTCTCCGCAGTTTATCCCACCGGAAGAGGCAACCAACGTCGCCGGCGTGCCGTTTACGGCCACCACTGATGTGGCAACGGGCACGGGGGCACGCGCCTTACTGAAAAGTGCGGAGGGCAACGTGTTGCTGACGCTGGCGAACCGTCCGGTCATCATCGGGCGGTCGCGCAATGCAGGGTGCGACCTGGTGCTGGAGGGCGACAGGCAGATATCCCGTAGGCATGCCCGCATCGAATGGGATGCCTCCGCGGGCAACTATGTCATCTATGACCTGCAAAGCACCAACGGGCTGTTTGTGAACGAGCAGCGCGTGGATAACAGGGTGCTGCGCTCCGGTGACCGCATCCGTCTGGGCAAGACGGTGCTCGTCTTTGAAAGCAGCGAACTACCACCTCCTAAAGAGCAGAGTGCATCGAACGTGGAGGAGACGGCAACACGTCCAGCCGCCACGCTAACCCTGTATCCGGACACCCCGCAGGAAGAGGTTATCCCCTTGCCCAGCGAGGCGTTAATTGGGCGTGCGCTGACGGCGGACATTGTGATCGAGGAGCCGGAGGTTGCCATGCGCCATGCGATGATTCGCTGGAACGGCAACGAGTGGCAGATAGAGGACCTGGGCAGCACGTCGGGCACCGCTGTTAACGAGAGGCTCCTTACCCCACGCAAGCCGCTGGCTCTGCAGTCGGGGGACCTTATCTACATCGGAAAAACCACTTTGCGCTTCGGCATCACCGGGGAACCCCAATGAACGTTTTGGCTGGACTGTTTCGGTTTGTGTTGCTGGCTGCTTTGGTGTTGTTTGTGCTGTACGTGGCGTGGACTATTCGACAGGATGTGGAGTAGACGAATGGCAAGCCTGATGACGGGAAAGAAACCGCTCTGGCAGGTTGCTGCCGCCACAGACGTGGGCAAAGTGCGAGCGCATAATGAAGACAGCTACGCCATACTGAATTCGGCGCAGCTGCGTGGTGCGTACGACTTTGCGCTCATCGTTGCGGACGGCATGGGTGGACGTAACGCCGGGGAGGTTGCCAGCCGCGCGGCGGTAGAGGCGGCATCGCAGGCGATATTGAATAACGCAAGGTCTGTCGACGCCTCCTCCCTGCTGCGTTTCGCGGTGGAGGCGGCGCATATCTCCATCCAGCAACGCGCCGAAGAGCATCCCGAGTACGAGGGCATGGGTACGACCCTTGTGATTGCGCTGGTGAGGGACACGGAGGCGTGGATAGCCAGCGTGGGGGACAGCCGGGCGTATATCTTGCGTGGCGAACAGCTGCTGCCCCTCACGGAGGACCACACGTTTGTCGCCGAGCAGGTGCGTGCGGGCGGGATGAGCCTGGAGCAGGCACGGCACAGCCGTTTTCGGCATATGCTTACCCGCGCCGTCGGCACCAGTGTAGACTACACCCCCGATGTGGTCTCGGCAAGGGTGGAGTCGGGCGATGTGCTGATGCTTTGCACCGACGGATTGACGAATATGGTGTGGGAGGAGGAGATTGTCCGCCTGCTGCGCAAATACCGGCGCGACCCCGAACGAGCCTGTCGTAGCCTGATCGACGCCGCCAACGCACAGGGCGGGCAGGATAACATCACCGTGCTGCTGGCAGCAGACATGCGCGAGATAGCTGCCTCCTCCGATGACGAAGAGCTGCAAACGGTCTCTGAACTGCCTACAGTTCGCGACCCTCTGCGGCAGGTAGCCCGTTGGGTAAAGCGCATCTCGCTTCGGCAGGCGGCGATTGGAATTGTGGTGGTGTTCATGGTGGCAGGCGTGCTGGCATGGGTATCCGTTGCCAGAAAACCGAAACCCGCCCCCCAGCTGCCGCCGCCCCCGCCAGTGGTGGACCTTGCCCGGTTGCGTTACGCCGAGCCGCAGGTTCTGCTGAACAAGCCGCTGCGCGGCGCGCCCTTAACTGTCGACCCACAGGGCAGGATTTACGCCATGAGCGAGCAGGGTAGAGTGCTCTGCATCTCGCCGGAGGGGAAGTTGCTGACGATTTCCAGCCAGCCCTTCAGCGCGGCGGCAAACCCCGAAATCAAGCCCGATGTGGTCTATTTCGCAACCGACCCACAGGGCAACTTCTATGTGTGCGATCGTTCCAATCGACGCATTCTCAAGTACCTTCCCAACGGGGCGTTGCTGGGAAGCATCGGTGAAGGCAAGCTCAAGCGACCTGCCGCACTGGCTGTGAGTTCCGATGGCTCCGTGTACGTGATCGATGCGGGCAGGTTGACCGTCTTCCGCGCCATACCAGAGGTAACCGACAATGGCTCTCAGCCCCATCGGTAAATACGAGCGAGTGGACGTGCTGGGCTACGGCGCGACGGGCATTGTCTACCTGGCGTGGGATACGTTACTGCGCAAGCAGGTTGCGCTGAAGGAGATTAACGTGCAAGCAGGCGATATGGAGCGATTTCTGGAAGAGGCACGCCTGCTGGACCGCCTGCATCATCCGAACATCGTGCAGGTGCATAGCGTGGATCGAGTGGACGGCAAAATCCTCATCGCGATGGAGTATGTGCCCGGCGTCAATCTGCAGGAGCTGCTACGCCAGCAGGGCAAACTGCCCGTCTCGCAGGCACTGGATATCGCCATTCAGGTGCTGGATGCTCTGGACTACGCCCATCAGAACCATACTATCCACCGTGACATCAAGCCGGGGAACATCCTGATACGCAAAGACGGCGTGGTGAAACTGGTGGACTTCGGGCTGGCGACCATCCTGGGCACAGGCTCGTATGCGGGTGGAGCTGGCACCTACGTGTATATGGCTCCCGAAGATTTCGAGGAGGAAGAGCACTCCGACTATCGCTCCGACCTGTGGGCGGTGGGAGTGACACTGTACGAGATGGTTACCGGTCGCCGTCCGTTCAACGCTGCCAACCCCAAGAACCCCTTCTCGTGGCAGGAGGCGGTGCAGAAACAGCAGCCGCCGCCCTTACAGGAGTTCGTACCCGATGCGCCTGTGGCTTTGCAGACAGTAATAGACCGTGCGCTGGCAAAGCGCAAGGAAGAGCGTTACGCCACCGCCGGCGAGTTCGCAGACGCCCTGCGCAAGGTGCGCGCGCTGCTGCCAGCAGAGAATGGGGAAACCATCGCCTTCGTCTCTTCGCGGGCGTATGGTGTGCAACAGAAACAGAAGCACGCCGGCGGGGCACCCCAGAGCCCGCAGCCGTCCATCGCCCGTGTGGAGCCAAAGGAAGTGTCGTTGGGTCCTGTCCGTCAGGGGGAGCGGTGCGTGGCAAAGGTGTCGGTGCGTTCCACCAATAGGAAGCCTCTGGACGCCCAGCTGGTCTCGCAACCGGGATGGCTACATGTGCATCCCACCGTCCTGCGCCGCAAACAGCAGGTGGTAACCCTGACCGCCGACACCAGTATGGTCTCCGCGCAGGGGAAGCTGGTGGACACGGTACAATTCGTGAACGGCGGACATCGCATCACGATACCAGTGCAGCTGGAGGTATTGCCGCCACGCCCGCAGTTCGGGCAGGTGGCATACTGGTACGTTCCGCTGTATATCGCCTGCCTGATACCGCTGTTCACAGTGGTATTGGGTACGGCGCAATGGGCGCGATGGATGCCTATCGGTCTGGAGCTAACAGGGCTGCTGGGCGCGATGCTGGCATTGATTACCGTAGGAGCGCAGCTGCGCTCCGGTGAGCAGTTAGGCGCGGTACTGCTGATGCTGACGGGATTGTCGGCGACGGGCACCTATCTCGGCGTGCTGGGCGAACCCCAAAATCACCCTCAGGGTCGGGTCGCCACAGATCTGTTGACCACTATGGGAGCGGTGCTGCTGCTTCAGGTATTCAGCGCGCGCAAGTGGAAGTGGTGGGCATGGGTGCTGGTGGGTCTTTCCCTGACGCTTTCGTGGGGCATCACGTCCATGATGTAACAGGAGTATAATAAAGCTGGTGAAGCCAGATGACCGAGAACCCGTTTCCCGGCATGAACCCCTATCTGGAAGACCCGCGCCTGTGGTCGGGGGTTCATCATCGATTCATCACCTATCTTGCGGATGAGCTGAACATCTCGCTTCCGCAGGGCTACGCCGCCGACATCGATGAGCGTGTCTACGTGGAGCGTGCGGATACAGCACGGGTGATTTACCCCGACGTAACCATCTCGCGCCCCGTTGGCTCCCCAAGCACTCCACCAGCGGCGCAAACCGTCGCGCTGGCAGACCCTCCGGTGAAGGTGGAACTGCACCCCTACCCCGTGCGCGAGCCTTTCATCCAGATTTACGCTATCCGCAAGGGCAAACGCGAACTGGTCACCGTGATTGAACTGCTCAGCCCTGCCAACAAGACGCCGGGTGCGCAGGGGCGCGAGTTGTATCTGCAGAAGCAGAGGGATTTGATACGCAGCACCACGCATTTGATGGAGATTGACCTGTTGCATGAGGGGGAGCATACGGTGCTGGTGCCGCGCGGGTTGCTGGTGGGGCGGGAGTGGGACTACGTGGTGTGTTTGCACAAAGCGGGCTGGGAGGGTGGCAATGCGTGGGTGTGGTTGGCGTCGTTGCGGGAGCGGTTGCCACGAGTCAGCGTGCCTCTGTCGGAGGGCGATGCAGATGTGGTGATAGACCTTCAGGAGATTCTGAACAGGGTGTATCGAGAGGGGCGCTACTGGGCGTTGGTGGACTACACTGCAGAGCCACCCGTGCCTCTGCGTGATGAGGATAAGGAGTGGGTGCGCCAGATCTTGCAGCAGAAAGGAATGGGATAGGCACACCTCCCTGCAGGAAACTGCCTCTCTACAGCGAAAGCTTATTCGATGAAACCCTCTGTACAGCAGCGCGAGACCACTGGTTGGGGGCGATATCCCCGCGCTCTCTGCTACCTCTTCCGCCCGGAGCGGGTGCGGGAGGTGGCGGAGGTGCTGCAGCATGGCGGGATGTCCAGCTATCTGCCACGCGGGTTGGGACGCGCCTACGGTGACGCCGCGCTGAACAGCGAGCAGGGCGTGCTGCTCATGGAACGCCTTGACCGCTACCTCGCCTTTGACACAGAAACGGGGTTGCTGCGGTGCGAGGGAGGCGTTGCGCTGGCGGACATCATCGCCACCTTCCTGCCCCGTGGCTGGTTTCTGCCAGTGACGCCCGGTACCAAGTTCTGCACGGTGGGTGCGTGTGTGGCGTGCGATGTGCATGGCAAGAACCACCACCACGACGGCTCCATCGGCAACTTCGTGCGGTCATTGACCCTGCTGCTGCCCAACGGGGAGACCGTGCGTTGCTCGCGTGAGCAGAACGCCGACCTCTTCTACGCCACGATCGGCGGGATGGGACTCACGGGCATCATTCTGGAAGTGGAACTGCAACTGCGCCGGGTGGAGACGGCGTGGATTGTGGTGGATTACGTGCGCACGCGCGACCTCGACGAGACGCTGCGTACCTTCCACGAACGCGATGCCAACTATTTGTACTCGGTGGCATGGCTGGACTGCGTGGCGCAGGGCAGAGGCTTCGGCAGGGGCGTTCTGATGTTCGGGCGACATGCCGTCACAGACGACCTTCCCCCTGCCCGACGCCCAAACCCCTTCGTTATCCCCCGCAAGCGGGATAAAAGCGTGCCGTTCGACCTGCCGGAGTTTGTACTGAACCCGTTATCGCTACAGGCGTTCAACAACCTGTATTACGCCACCCATCCCGCCCGCGAGGGCATTCTCGTGGACTACAATACCTACTTCTACCCGCTGGACAGCATCCTGCAGTGGAACCGTGCCTACGGTAAGCGGGGCTTTGTGCAGTGGCAGTGCGTGCTGCCGTATGAGAACGGCGTGAAGAGTCTGGATGACATCCTGCGAACTGCCCAGCAGCGACGTACCTATCCCTTCCTGTCGGTGCTGAAGCGCATGGGTGAGAGCAGCGGTGGGATGCTGTCGTTCCCCATGCCCGGCTACACTATCGCACTGGACTTTCCCGTGCGTCGCGGGCTGTTCGAGGTGCTGAACGAGCTGGATGCCATCGTGCTGGAGGCGGGCGGGCGGCTGTACCTGGCAAAGGATGCACGCATGTCGGCAGAGACCTTCCACGCCACGTATGCCCTGTTGCCGCGCTGGCGCGAGGTGAAAGCGCAGGTAGACCCGCAGGGGCTGCTGCAGTCTGACCTGGCGCGACGCCTGCAGATAGTGGAGGGTGGCAAATGAGGCGGGTGCTGATTGTGGGGGCGACCTCTCCGCTGGCGCGCTATATGGCGCACGAGTTCGCGAAGCAGGGAGATGCGCTGTTCCTTGCCGCGCGCGATGAGGATGAGCTGGAGCGCGTCGCCAGCGATATGCGCATTCGGTTCGGGGCAACCGTCCATACCGGTCTTTTTGATGCCGCTGCCATCGAGACGCATGAGGCGTTCTGGCAGCAGGTGCTGCAGGCGATGGACGGGTTGGACGGCGTGGTGTGGGTGGCGGGTAGCATGGACGGACTGGAAGAAGCGTTCCGCGATCCCCGTGCGGTGAGGCGGCTGATAGACGTGAACTTCACGGGCGCAGCGTCGCTGTTGACACTGGCAGCCTGCTACTTCGAGCAGCAGGGCAGTGGGTTCATCGCAGGGGTCAGCTCGGTGGCGGGCGACCGCGGGCGGGGACAGAACTACCCCTACGGCGCGGCAAAGGGCGGGTTGTCGCTGTTCCTGCAGGGTCTGCGCAACCGGCTGAGCAAGAAAGGCGTGCAGGTAACGACCATCAAGCCGGGTTTTATCGATACGCGCATGACGTGGGGGCGGGATAAGCTGCCGTTTTTGGCATCGCCGCAACGGGTGGCGCAAGAGAGCGTGCAGGCTATCCTGCGCGGCAAAGACATCGCCTACGTGCCCGCCGTGTGGTGGCTGGTGATGCTGGTCATCCGTGCCATCCCCGAGCGCGTGTTCAAGCGGATGAACATTTAGCCACGCCGCTCGCCCAGCAAGAGAGTATCGCCTTCCAACAGCAGGCTCATCCGAAGGTCGCGGCAGCCCATCAGCTGCCCCTTTTCACGCGGGGTAGTAACCGCTCGAAGCACCACCACCTGCCGTTTGTATACGCGCAACTGATTGGCCTGTGCGACCGCCCATGCTCCTTCGTCCAGACCGATGCCCACGCATTCGGGATGCTCCAGCACAGCGCATAGCAACCGCGCCCATCGATGGCGGCGGATGAAGTGCTGGTCAACGATAGTGTTCGGTAGTAGGTTAAGCCCAGCAGCCAGCGAAAATGCTCCCCGTTGCACAGCGCCGTCAGCGTTGCGTTCGCCGGTGGGCAGCCAGCGACCCATCAGCGAGGCACCAGCACTGGTACCCCCAACGACGCCGCCGCGACGCAACACTCCCTGTATCGCCTGACGGAACGCGCCAGATTGTCCCAACAGCCGCATCAAGCGGTTCTGGTCGCCGCCCGGAATCCATACCCCGCTGGCTTCGTGAAGGTGGCTGGCAAGCGTCTCTTCCTGCACCGAATCAGGGGCCACCACGTTTCGAGCGCCTTGTTGCTCGAAGAAAGATACTGACCGCTCGCCAGCCTCGCGGATGTCCGATTGTGTGTGCGCCAGAATGACGATACGCGCGTCCAAACCGCCAGCAAACCGAATGAAAGCTCGGACTGTCTCAGGCAGGGTTGCTCCTCCACCTGCTAACAGCACAGTGCCTTGTGGTGTCATGGTCGTGTCGTTGCCTCAATTGACGAATATATTATAGCTCGTGATGGGTAAGATTCCAGCAGCTGATTCATCATCTTGCGCTTCCAAGACGAACGTTTTCCACAACTCCATTCCAGGCGACATCCCACCGCTGGATGATGGGTAGCAATCAAGTTCTTCGTGGAATGTGGGGAACCTTCGCGGGCACGCTTCCGTATAGAAGATACGGACATGCCGTTAGCATGTCTAAATAAATCGCATCGTGGAGGAGGAGATGAAGGTTTTGCGGAAGCTGATTGCCGCCGGAGCAGTGACGATGGCTCTGGCAACGTTGGTAATGCCTGCCGTACGCGCGGCGGAGAAGGACATCGTGGACACCGCTATCGGGGCGGGACAGTTCACCACGCTGGTGAAGCTGGTGCAGGAAGCGGGGCTGGTGGACGCCCTGCGTGGTGAGGGTCCGTTCACCGTCTTTGCTCCGACCGATCAGGCGTTCGCGAAGCTGCCGAAGGCGCAGGTGGATGCTCTGCTGAAGGACAAGGAAGCGCTCAGGCAGGTGTTGCTGTACCATGTGGTCAGCGGGAAGGTTACCTCCGACCAGGTCGTCAAGCTGAAGACCGCGAAGACGCTGCAGGGAGCGGAGGTCAAGATATCCACCGCGCGCGGCAAGGTGCGCATCAACAAGGCGAACGTGGTGAAGGCAGACATCATGTGCACCAACGGCGTCATCCACGTCATTGACACCGTGATTCTGCCTCCGAAGCAGACGCAGAAGAAGAGCTACTAATCCACTGACCCGTGCAGGAGGCAGTATCCTCCTGCACGTATTTTCAAAGCATGTCGTCACTACCTATTTTAGCTTTCCAACTTCGGCTTCTCAAACAGCTCACCGCGTGGTCATTGCTCAGCATCTTCGCAGGCGGTCTCCTTGCGTTGCTCTCCGCAGAACGTTCGTTCTGGCAGGCTTTCGGGGGCATGAACGCGGCATGGGGGCTCGTCAACCTGCTCATCGCTTCCGCGGGGCTGTTTGGCGTGCTGAAAAAGAAGCGTCGGGGCATCCCTGACGAGCAAGCTGAGCGTCGAAAACTGCTGAGACTGTTGAAAGTGAACGTCTTTCTCGACGTCGGCTATGTACTGGTGGGGCTTGGTATGGTGATTTGGGGGCGCAGTGCGCTACTGCACGGCTTCGGATGGGGTATCATTTTGCAGGGAGCGTTTCTGCTGCTCTTTGACGCTTTTCACTACAAAGGAGGTAGTATACAGTAACCATGCTGTCCGAAAAAGTGGCTATCGTGACCGGAGGCACGAGCGGTATCGGGCTTGCGCTCACCAAACGCCTGCTGGATGAAGGAGCGTTTGTGGGCGTGTGTGGGCTGTCGGCGGAGGGGGTAGCACGGGCAACGGCGTTAGACCCCTCGGGCGACTCGCTCATCTCCATGCAGGCGGATGTGCGGTCTCGCGAGGACTGCCAGCGGTTTGTGGAGCGCGTCGTGTTAGATTTCGGCAGGCTGGACATCGTGATACACTCGGCGGGGGTGGGGCATCTGGGTGCGTTTGCCGACACGGATGAACAGACCTACGACCGCCTTTTCGATACCAACGTCAAAGGACTGTACCACATCGCTCAGGTGTCTCTACCGCATCTGACGCGGGCGGGGGGCGGGCACATCGTCGCCATCGCAGGCATACTGGGCATCAAGCCGCTGGCAAACGGCAGTATCTACGCCGCCAGCAAATACGCGGTGGTGGGCATGTGCCAGTCGCTCTCGCACGAGCTGCGCCGGCAAAACATTCGGGTCAGCGTCGTCTGCCCGTCGGGCGTGGACAGCCCCTTCTGGGAGGGCATTCCGGGCAAACCGCGTGCGGACATGCTGTTACAGCCTGAGGACGTGGCAGATGCCATCATCCAGCTGCTGCAGATGCCCGCGCACGTCACGCCCAACCTGCTGGTGATGCAGCACCTCAACCACCAGATTTGGCCTTAAAGGTGGTAGGCTATTCCTCCACCTCTGCGCGGTAGGGAAGGGACGGCTGTGCCCCCAAGCGGGTGACCGACAGGGCGGCGGCGCGTTGCGCAAACTGCACAGCGGCTTCGATGCTCTTGCCCTCCGCCAGCGCAACCGCCAGCGCGCCCGCGAAGGCATCTCCCGCGGCGGTCGTGTCGATGGCTTGAACTGGATAGGCAGGCATCCGCTGGGCACCTGTGGCATCCTGAAGCAGCACTCCCTCCGCGCCCAGTGTAATGATGACTATCGGCACGCCCAGCGCACGCAACGCCTGCCCCATCGATTCCGCCGAGGCATACGCGGGCGCGTTGCAGATGCTCTGTGCTTCCGTCTCGTTGGGTGTCAGGATGTCCACATGCCGCAGGAGCTCGGACGGCAGCGGCTGTCTGGGCGCGGGGGCTGGGTTCAAAATCATCCGCTTGCCGTGCTTGTGCGCCAGCTCGGCGGTTCGGGTGACGGTGGGGATGGGCACCTCCAGTTGCGCCAGCACCACATCCGCCTTGGCAATGGCTTCCTCCGCCCGCTCGACATCCTCCGGAGACAGCCGCATATTGGCTCCGGGCGCGACCACAATCGCGTTTTGCCCCTCCGCGTCCACCGCAATCAACGCCACTCCGGACGGCGTCTCTTCATCCCGCACGATGTAGCGGCAGTCGATGCCTTCGTGCTGATAGCCTTCCAGATTATGGTCGCCGAAAAGGTCATTGCCCACCCGCGCCACGAAGGTCACATGCGCGCCGAGACGTGCCGCCGCCACCGCCTGATTCGCGCCTTTTCCGCCGGGCACCATGACAAACTGCGTCCCGACGATGGTCTCGCCCGGTCGCGGAATGCGCGGGGCGCGCACCACCATGTCCATGTTTGCACTGCCGACCACGACCACTCGTGCCATGCTGAAAAAGCCTCCAAAGTGTTGCAGGATTGCTGCAGCAAGGTTTCGCGTCAAGCGGAGACTTCTCCTGCCTGCACCCGCTTCCGAAACGCCGCCAATTCCGCCGCGAACAGCACGTTATGCGCCCAGCCCGCGTACGCGCCAAACCGCGCTCGGAAGAAATCGCCCACCTGTCGATACACCCGTTCGGTGAGGCTGCGGCCCTGCAGCTCGGGCAGGTAGTCCCGCTGCGCAATCTGCCAGACGTGGGTGTCGACCGGTATCGCCTGCGGTTTGTCCAGCGAGAACAGACATACGCAATCGGCAATCTTATGTCCCACGCCGGGCAGGGTGAGCAGCTGGCGGTGCGCCTCCTCGTAAGGGGCATCTCGGAGGGCATACAGCCACTGCTCGCCGCGTTCCACCAGTGTGCGCGCCGCCTGCACTACCAACCGCGCCCGATACCCGAAGCCCAGCGCGAACAGCTCCTCCTCGCGCGCCACCGCGAGTGCAGATACGGACGGGAAGCGGTAGTACCGCGCCCCCTCCACCTCCCCGAGCGGCTCGCCGTAGCGACGGCAAAGGGCGTCTACCATGCGGGTAATCCGGGCAATGTGATTCGCGCTGGAACAGAGGAAACTGAACAGGCACTCCACCGGGTCGCTACGCACCACCCGCAAGCCAGGGAACGCGGGCGCGACCTGCGCGAAACGGGCATCTGCCATGCTCCACTGCCGGTACAGGGGGGCGAGGGGAGTGTGCAGCTGGAAGTAGTCCCGCAGCAGAGGAGCGACGTCCTCGCCGCTGGCGGTGCTGTAGAACACGTCGCGCTCCGTCTGGCGTAGCGTAATGACGTGCGAGCCGATCACCCCTCTCCACGTGTCGGGCGCGACGGTCTTCCAGCGGAACGTCTGCCCACACAGCAAAGTCACGTCACAGCGCAGTTCTTCGGGCGGTATCTGTAACGGATAGATAAGTTTCCCCCCTGTCGCCACAGGCTTCAGCCTGCGCCCCTCGCACGGTATGTTTCACCTCACCCCCTGCCCCTCTCCTGCACGGAGAGGGCAGTTTTGCTCCCCCTGCCATCGCGGGCTTATTGCACGACACTTTCTTTCACAGGAGGAAATTGCAGTGAGATTCCCCCTTCCGACCTCCCCCGTGGACGGTGGAGGAGCCGAAACTCCCTCCCCGCCCGCGGGGAGGGCTGGGGTGGGGGCAAAGTCCGCCCCGCGCGCGGGGAGGGCTGGAGTGGGGGTGAAAAGGCGCAAAAATGTCGTGCATTAGGCCGTCCACGGGGAGGTCGGGTGGGAGGCGGCTCACCAAAAGGTTCGCCCTCTGGCGAGCGTGCTGTTCCTGCTGTACGCCCTCAGCCTGTAGAGCCCTTTACGCAGGGACCGGGCTGTTTCCGAACGGCTTTACTGGATGACGCACGGAGAGGCGAAATACTACGCCCGACTGCTGGGCACAGTCTTGCCCGATTAACCGCCTCCTGCGTCTTCGTCAACCGTTCTGAACCGTTTCGCCTCTCGAAGCACTCGCGCGGTGGCACGGGGATACCGCTCTGGCGTGGGAGTAACCTTTTGCACGCGCACCAGCAGGTTCACGATGTCCGAGTGCGGCACACCGACTTCGATGACCTGCGATTCGCCGCCCCCCAGCTGCAGGATATGCTCTCTCGCCTGCTCGATTTCGGCACGCTGTGAGGGTCGCTTCATCCATATCGCCACCCCGCCCACGTGCACGAAGGGCAACGTCCACTCCGCCAGCGCCCACAGGTGCGCCACCGCCCGCGCCGTGACCATGTCGAACTGCTCGCGCCACTGTGGCCGGCGCGCTGCCTCCTCCGCGCGGGCGTGGATGAACTCTACCCCCTCTATCCCCAGCTCCGCACAGAGGGGGCGCAAGAACAGGAAGGGGTCATGGCGGGAGTCGAGCAGAGCCAGACGGATTTGCGGAAAGGCTATCTTGAGCGGCAAGCCGGGAAAGCCCGCGCCTGTGCCCACGTCCAGCACCCGTGCGCCTGCAACAGGTTGCCATGCGGCAACCAGCGTGAGCGAGTCCAGAAAATGGCGCACCACCGCCTCATCCGGCGGTACGGAGGTCAGGTTCATGTGCGCATTGGCTTCGTAGAGGCGGCTGGCGTATACCGTGAATTGCTGCAGCTGCCCATCGTCCAGCGTGATGTTCAATGCCTGCGCACCGGTTTTCAGAAGCGACATCTGCTCCATCCGGGGTGGCTCACGACCAGTT
>JAPWUZ010000269.1 GCA_028275265.1 Armatimonadota bacterium
TGACCTATCGCGAGGTGGTGCGCAGGCTGCAAGACGCGGGATTCGTGTTTGATAGGCAAGCGAAAGGAAGCCACGAGATATGGTACAATCCGCAAACCAAACGCCGCACGACCATTCCAAATCACCCAGGCCCGTTGCCAGTAGGAACTCTCAGAGCCATCATCCGCGAGGCGGGATTGACGGTTAGGGAGTTTTTAGGCGAGGAGTAATTCATCCACGTTCACTGAAGCTTCAGGCTTCTGCAAAGGGGCTATCTGCTCGCCCTTCAGGTAAATCCGTCGCGAACGGTATCCAAATCCTTCACCCATCGGGGCAGGGTCGCGGTAGACTTCAATGCACTGCCCATCCAGATTGACAATCCAGTATTCGGGGATGCCTGCCCGCGCATAGAGGGGGGCTTTTACCTCGCGGTCATACTCCAGCGACGCCTGCGCCACCTCCACCACCAGCAGGGCGGTCGTCGGATGAGCGTGAGCGTAGTCGCCCGCTTTGCCTGGAACCACTGCGATGTCTGGTTCGGGTTCGCTATCGCCGAGGTTCAATGGCGATTGTATCCTCACGGTGGCATCGTTGAACACCTGAAACAGCCATTGAAACAGCCGATGCACACAGGTCACGTGTTCGGCACTCACTGGTGACATCTGAATAATATCCCCCTCGATGAGTTCCACCCGTTCGCCTTGGAACAGCCCCAGTTCCGCCATCCGATAGTACTCCTCGCGCGTAAAGCGACGGCGCGGGAGGGTGACGGTTTTCGGTTTCTCCAAAGTCTGAACCATATGCATCACTCCCTATTAAAGGCTACCACACTCCCCGCGCTTTGGCAAGATACCGCCCGAACGGACGCGCTTCACTGCTCCCACACGCATCGGAAGCCAATGGTGGAGCACCTGTCCAGCCCGGGATACAGCAAGATGAACTTGGCGTGCGAGGCAATGGGTTGCTCACCGCCCGGAAAATACCAGATAGAGCCTGAAGCCTGATATCGGCTTCCGCCTCGCAGCATCACGAATCGGGTGTGTCCGTCGTCGCGCAGGCTTTCAGTCCACTCCCAGACCATGCCACGCGAGAACCGCTCGCCCAGTGTTTCCGCGGCGTGTTGCCATTCCCACTCGGTAGGCAATCGTGCGCCCAGCCAGCCGGCATACGCACGCGCATCGTCGATGTCCACGTACACCACCGGCTCATCGCGCAGGTGTGGTGGACAGCGCTTTCCACCCCAGTGCTTGAGGAAGTTGGTTGGCTCGGTGGGGACGTAGCCAGTAGCGTCCAGAAACACCTGATACTGTGCGTTGGTTACCGGAGCGGGCTGGATATAAAAACTGTTTATCGAACAGGCGATACGGTGCGTTATCTCTTCGTGGAATGGGTTGCCGGTGAGAAACCTCCGCTGTTCCTCCACAGATGCACCCGGGTCGGGGTAGCAGCCACACTCTTGGCGCATGTGCTTTACCACGAACTCGAATTTCCCTCCAGCCACGAACAGGGCTTCTGCTGGTGGGCGGGAGGCAGACACCACTGCAGGTATCTTCTGAGGCTCCATCACGGACAGAGCGACAAGGTGGGCGTCCTGTGGAGGTGGCGTCCGGTCGGAAGCACGCAGGCGACGCTGGTGTGCCAACAACTGCAGGAGACTGTGACTAGCTCCCCCGCGGAGCGCAAGTACCGCCCCAAAGCGGTCGGGAGGTACCTGAAGAGTCGGGCTGCCATCACGCAGGATGGGTTGCAACGACTCGCCGCGCCACATGTCGTACCAGTGCCACTGGTTTGTGCGCAGTGCGGAGGGAGAGGGCAACGATGCCTCCCGTTGCCCATCCATGCGGTAGAAGGTCCACAGCCACGTGTCCTTTCCACGCCAGCAAGAAGAGAGGACGCCCGGCACTTGCGTGGGGTAATATGGCAGCCACTCTCCCTGACACAGCAGGTCGGCGCAGGCACGCCATATCGGCACCATCCGCCGCAGCGCGGCACGGTCCGCCCATCGCCACGGGTTCCACGAGCCAAAAATGTTCTCCCACACCAGTACACCGCTGCCATTCAGCCATGCCGCAGCCAGCTCATGGGTATGGTCGGTATCCCACCGGCGAATCTGGTGCTGCATGTGCCGCGGCTCCACCCACTTGAGTTGCAGCACACCGATGTTTTCGTATGCCTGCAGCCACTGCGCCCACGAAG
The DNA here is from genome assembly GCA_028275265.1 of Armatimonadota bacterium. Lineage (GTDB taxonomy): Bacteria > Armatimonadota > HRBIN16 > HRBIN16 > HRBIN16 > HRBIN16. Next base: position 2,176 of record JAPWUZ010000269.1, read on the forward strand.
CGTTGCAACGTTCCATCTCTTCCATGCCGGGATGTCCTTCCGGCTCGAAAACCACCCCTTTGCGCTTGGCGTCCACCATCTCGCGTAGCCGAGCGGGAGATTCCACCATCGTGTCCAGAAAGATGCCGTCTGCTTCAAGATTCGCCACCATCTCTGCGAGAGCATCCGCGTCTGTCTGACTCTCCCTACGGGTTCCGATGTCCCAGGGCATGTACGGGATGAACACTTTCACACCATGCCGGTGGAACTGTTCCACCGCTCGTCGAACCCCTGATGTGCCACCGGGCATATCGCGCCAGAAGTCGAACTGATTGCGCTCGTCCGCGCCGATGCGGGGGTAAGCGTGCCAGAGCACCACGGCATCGAATCCGCCGAACTCTCTTTTCGCCTCCTCCAGCAGTTCCTCCACGCGATAGCGCATCCGGTCGGGATCCCAGAAGGCGCGATCGTATATGAAGATGAAACCACATACGAAGCACTTTTGCGCCCACGCCAGGTCACGCCGGGTGTAAATCGTGTCGTCGAATGCAAGGCGGTCATGCAGCTTCCACACGGATGACAGTCGCTGCCGTGTGGCGTTGGATGGAAACTGGATGCTCAACCCCCGAATCAACATGCTACCCGGCTGTGGTTCTGCGGTAGCGTCCTGCCCGATGATAGGACGGGCCCAGCAGCGCGTTGTGTTGAAGTAAGGCACTTTCACTGCTATTTCAAAGGGATGCCATCGTCCATCGGAGGGAATAGTTGCCTTTGCCAGCGCTCCGGACCACCCTGCCCATGCTCCCGTGCTACCCTGTGTCCTGTCGCACCAGTCAAAAGCCAGCCACAGCGCAGGGTTCCCCGAAAGATGCTTCGCCTCGCCTCGAATGACGATTCCCTCACCGGGTTGCAGGTCAATGGCAAAGGCTTCTTCCCGCGCCAACCGAATCCAGGCACGCACACCATCAAACTGCAGATGGATATGCCAGAGACGGGCATCGTGCAGGTGTCCTCGAACCCAGCGACGATACTGCTTTGCCTGCTGCAACCACGTTTCCCACTGTTCGAAACGTTCAGGTGGGGCAATATAGTGTGCATTCATCCGCAGCAGGTGCCAGGCGGGCATGTCTGCCCGCCACGCGCATCCCTCGCCCGGCGTCCACAGCGATTTGTAACCGGATAATGTCATCGCGTGCATGTTAATCGAATTCGTCGCGGTTCCTTCCCCTCTCCTTGCCCAAAGAGGGTGAAATGCGATACCATTATGTCATCAAGGAGAGAGGCAACAATGGAGGGAGCGAGTCTTCTGCAAGAGTTACAGGCGATTGACGCACAGTGCATCATGTCCACTTACGCGCGGCAGCCGGTGGTGTTCGTGAAAGGCTGTGGGGCGCGACTGTGGGACGCGGACGGCAAGGACTACATCGACTTCTTGGGCGGCATCGCCGTCGACGCGGTGGGGCACTGCCATCCGCGCGTGGTGCAGGCGGTGCAGCAACAGGTCGCACGCCTCGTTCACGTCAGCAACCTGTTCTACACCGAGCCACAGTTCCGCCT
>JAPWUZ010000270.1 GCA_028275265.1 Armatimonadota bacterium
GAAGTATCGAAAGCAAACATTCCAAAGGGAGCGCACGATGTATCTAAGGCGCGTTTGGTTCAGGCACACCCTGCTGGGGTTGCTGGCAGTAGTGGTGCTGGTCGCAGCGGGTATGTTCTGGGTGCGGTACTTTAATCCCTTCCGCGTGAAACCCGCTAATATCGACACGCAGGACTGGATACTGTTCGTTTCTGACCGGTCAGGCAATCCCGACCTCTGGGTGATACGCCCCGATGGAAGCGGATTGCGCCAGATAACCGCAGATACTTCTGCGGAAACTGACCCCGCCTGGTCGCCCGATGGACGGCTCATTGCATTCATCTCAGACAGAGATAACCACGTTCCGCAGCTGTTCTATGCAGACCCGGAGGGCAAGCGGGTTCAGCAACTGACCGTGAGCGTGGGAGCGAAGGAAAAACCCCACTTCCTCCCCGACGGCAAACATATTGTCTTCCTTCTGCAGGGGCAGGTTCTGCTGGTGGATATCGAAGGAGGAGAAGCGGAAAAGATTCTGCCCCCTTTCGAGCTGGAACAGCAGTGGCGCAATACCTTCGGTGGCAGTGTGCTCTTCCGTGAGCCAGCCTATGACACAGAGAAAAGGATTGTCTATGCGGTGCAGCGCACCGAAGGGGGTGAAGTGCTGGTGCGTTATCGCAGGGGTGGTGCAGACCACCAGCATGAAGGTGAGATGGGACAGGAAGCGCAACAGGTTCCGCCTCCCTCTGCCCAGAAGCTTCCTGAACCCATTGTCGGCGGGCAAGAGGTGCATATCGCGCTCTCACCGGACGGTACGCAGCTGGCTGTGACCGTGATGGGGAACCGGCAGGTTGGTCATCTGGTAGCCCTGTATAATCTGGTCACCGAGTCGCTGCAGCCTCTCTGGCAGGGCAAGGGCGACCTGGCTCCGGGGGCGGTGACATGGGCACCGGAAGGGACACACCTCGCCTTTGAGATGTGGCGGGTGCGGGACGATGAAAAGGATCGGGCGGGCATCGGCGTGATGGGTATCGGCGACCCCGAGCCTCGCCTCATTGTCAAGGGCAACCTGATGACCCCGACGTGGTCTCAGGGGGGCACCAGCCTGGTGTATGTGAAGTTCCGCGAGGACGGTAAGCGTGACCTGTGGATTGTCAATGCTGATGGTTCGGATGCCCGACGGTTGACCGATGGCATGGGTGACAACTACGCGCCCGTCTGGTCTCCGCATCCGGGCAGGCAGAAGTGATATAATGATGTTGGGCACCGAGCCAGCCGGGCGGCTGCCTCACCCGCGCGGGTGGGGAGGAAAGTCGGGGCTCCACAGGGCACGATGCCGGATAGCGTCCGGGAGGGGCGACCCTACGGAAAGTGCCACAGAAAACACACCGCCAGCGGTCCGGCGTTTGCCGGATGCGGGCAAGGGTGAAAAGGTGCGGCAAGAGCGCACCGCGGCGGCAGTGATGTCGCCGGCAGGGCAAACCCCATCGGGAGCAAGGCTGAATAGGGAGGCAGTGAGGTGCGCCCGCTGAGCCTCCGGGTACAGCCGCTTGAGGCGTCGGGTAACCGACGCCCCAGAGAGATAGCCGCCGCCTGCCCTCCACAGGCAGGGCACAGAACCCCGCTTACAGGCTGACTCGGTGCCCCGAAGGCAAGAGAAAACCCGCTATGTCCCGCTCATGCGCGGGTACTTCCACCTGCAAACCTGCGCCCGATACGGTAACCAGCGTGGACAGCACCGCCTCTGCCTTCAGCGGGTCCCACCACAACACGCGATACCTCCCGGGCTTCACACCCGCTACCTTCAATCTGACCCTCGCCTGAACGGGTTGCTCGCGCCACAGGTACCACATGGCGCTCTTTCCATCACCACAGGCTGCCACTTTGTCGGGTGGAGCGTAAGGATGCAGGGTGACGCTATCCAGTGTAAACCAGTCGGCTCCGGGGTTGAAAACGGAGATGGTGTGCTTCCCAGCAGGTACAGGAAAGGAAATCTCTTTGTTCACGGGCGTATCACGCTCGGCAGGAGGAAACCGCTCTTCCGCTACCGTGCGTCCGTCCAGCCTAGCAGTGATGGCAGCACCACTGCGGGCAACCGTGCCGATTTGCAGCGTGCAGGTTCCCGCCTGTGCAAAATCCACCTCAAAAACGACGGGTTCCCTACACATATCGCGGTGCGAGTCGCCCTGCACAAACCGCGACAGTGAAGATAATCCGTCAACGGCAGAACCATCGGTGGGTATAGTAAAGCGGTATCGCTCCGTGCGCTGCCAGCCGCCACCCGGGGCAAAACGATATGGAGCACGAATGTCGGAAAGCACCTGTGCCTGCACAGGCTGCCAGACCGTCTTCGAAGGGAAGCCCGCGAGTTTCAGGAACCGGGTCAGTGACCCCCAGTGCGTATACCACTTGCGCGGCTCGGTCGTATCCCACGACCACCATTGCGCTGCGCCCGCCAGCCCACGCATAACACCAACCCACAGCCCCTGCCTCAAAAACGCCTCATCACCCCACTGTCGCGGATTTACGCCGCCCCACTCGCCGATGAAGATGGGTTTGTTCCACTGCGTGCACTTCATCCCCATCAGTGTGCCGGCGATGTCCGGCACGTAGTAGTGGGGCTGGTAATAGTCCATCTCTGCCCAGAGGTCCGGGTGCTCCAGGTGCGAACTGGTGGTGATAAGGTGGCGATGGACGTCTACAGACCGCAGGAAACGCGCCATTTCCCGATGCCACCGCGCGATAACATCCCATTTGCCATTCGCTGCCGCATCAGTCCACTCTACCTCGTTGAAAAGCTCCCACGCCATGATGTGCGGGGAGTATCCCCACCTTGCGACGAAGTACCGATACTTGTTGCGGGTGATTTCCACCGAGCGTGGGTGGGTGAAGAACTGTTCTGGCGAGGTGAGAAAGCCACCGTTCCGCTCGTTCCAGGGGTTCTCCGCCCAGTTGGGGTTGGTACGCGTGGAGTACTGTCCGTGATGTTGCAGGGTCAGCTGGATATAGATGCCGTGCTGTTCGGCAAGGCGCACTATCTCCTCCAACCGACGAAGCACCTCCAGATCCAACCAGCCGGGCTCCACCCGCCGGTCCATTCGCCAGTCCGGGTTTTTCCAGTCCCAGTGGCAAAGCCATACCCGCGCCCAGTTCATGCCTGCTCGCCCCATCTGCTCGAAGAAGGTCGGGTAGTCTGCGCTCTGGGTGCGCCATGCAACGTTCTGCCCAATGGGGTAAAAGGTCTTGCCGTTATCGGTGACGAACTGCGGCAGGCGAGGATGTTTTCTCACGAATCCTTGCAGCGCCTGCGGGGAAATTGCCTTCATCTGCATCTGCGCCTCGACATCGACCGGCTTCCCGTTCATGAGCAATCGCCAGCGCATACTTCCCGAGCGCACTGGCGTAAAACGCACCCTCCATGTGTTTTCGCCGTCCCAAAATGCAGGTTGACGGATGGTTTGCCCACCGGGCAGAAGAATCTCAGCAACCACGTCGTTCTCAGCAGGCGAGAAAGGATTGCCTGAGGTTTTCAGGGTGAAACTCCACTCGTGCAGGTGAAAGGCTTTTGCAGTAGCTTCTTGCCACGACCTGTCCGGGTTTTGCGACTGCATCTGCGTCCTCCATCGTAATCAAGGTAGCGCTGTCTTGTTTTTCTTCCGCAAGGGTGTTTTATCCTTCAGTGGAGCAGCTGTTTGGTGCACTGCTACACAGCA
>JAPWUZ010000271.1 GCA_028275265.1 Armatimonadota bacterium
TGCGAGATAAATTGATACATCACTACTTCGGGGTCAATTATGACGTTGTTTGGTCGGTGGCTACTCAACAAATCCCTGATTTGAAATTGAGGCTCTCAGAAATCTTGACAAGTATCGATGAGCCTGCAGGATGAACATCCTCTACCTCGCCGATAGCCGCAATATGGCGGAACTGCCCGACCAGAGCATCCATCTGGTGGTTACCTCGCCACCCTACTGGCATATCAAGGATTACGGCTGCCGGGGGCAAATCGGCTACGGGCAGAGCCTGCACGAATACCTGATAGACCTCTCCCGTGTGTGGCGCGAGTGTTATCGCGTGCTGCAGCCCGGACGGCGACTATGCATCAACATCGGCGACCAGTTCGCGCGGAGTGTGGCATACGGTCGCTATAAGGTGATACCCCTGCACGCCGAAATGATCGCGCAGTGTGAAACGACAGGCTTCGACTACATGGGCGCAATCATCTGGCAGAAAAAGACCACCATGAATACCACAGGCGGCGCGGTGGTGATGGGTTCCTTCCCTTACCCACCCAACGGCATCGTGGAGCTGGATTACGAGTTCATCCTGCTTTTCCGTAAGCCCGGTGGGCGCGACCGTGCTGTGCCTGCAGACGTCAAGCAAGCGTCCCAGCTAACTCGCGACGAGTGGAAAGAGTATTTCAGCGGGCACTGGAACTTCGGCGGCGCGAGGCAGGTGGGACATGAGGCGATGTTCCCCGAAGAGCTGCCCCGTCGCCTCATCCGCATGTTCACTTTCGTCGGCGAGACGGTGCTGGACCCGTTTGCGGGTAGCGGCACGACGCTGAAGGCGGCACTGGATCTGCAGCGGCAGGCGGTGGGCTACGAGGTGCAGCGTGGGTTCGAGCCGCTTATCCGTGAGAAGCTGGGGAGCAGTGGGCACGCATTGTTCGAGATACCCGTCCGTTTCGTCTACCGTGAACAGTCGTTGCCCCCTGTAGAGCCACCTGCAGGCTACGTGCCCCGTGTCCAGGATTCCCGCCCTGTCGCCGATTTCAGAGAACGCACAGAAACCGCCGTGAAAGTGACAACAGTGGTGGACGAATGCACCTTGCAGATAGAGGACGGCAGACTGGTGCGCCTGCTGGGGGTGGTGGTTCCGCCAGAATACCGTAACGACGCCATCGAGTATCTTCGGCGTTACGTACTGGGCAAGCGGGTCGTCATTAAAAGCGAGGGAGAGCCTTTGGAGAGCGAACAGCCCCCTGCCGCTTATGTGTACCTGACGAATCGGCTGTTCATCAACCGCAAGATGATAGAGATGGGACTGGCACGCGCAGAACGTGGGCGACCTCATCGCTATCAACGCAGATTCATGCAGTGTGAGGCGAAACGACCCAGGCATCCAGCCAGAGTGGGCGTGCCGGATGCTGGCTGAGAGTGCGGCATCCGTTGGGTGAAGAACCCATGTACACTCCGCGAAGACGCAGAATCGGCTGCTGGACCGCTGTGGCAACGGTGGTGCTTGCCATTGTGGGGCTGATACGGTGGTGGACCGCCCCTATCGACATCCCGCGCCCCCAGCGTCCGCCCGAGCCCGCTGATAATCCCTACGATGTCTACCGTTCCCTGGCAGCGTATACCGCCCAAATCTTCCGAAACGACCCGATGCTTTCCTACGCGGAGCAGGAGCTGTTTCCTTCACGCTACAACTTACGATTGGACCGTCCGGAGCTGACGGGGTACCTTGTGCGTCGGATGAGTCCTGTGCGCAGGGAATATCGCCGCTATTTGCGCAAACCGTGTGTGGTGATTATGGAGTACACCCCCGTCTGGCAGTTTCCCGAGCTGGCGGAGTTTCGCCGATGGGCGAGTATCGAAGCGCTGGACATCGCGCTGGCGGCACAGGAGGGAGATTACGCCCGGGCAGTGGAGAACTACCAGACGGTGCTGATACTTGCAGAGCAAATCCGCACGCAGGGCAACATGTTGCATCATCTGGTGGGTTCTGCGATGCAGGCGGTCGTGAACAGGCGAATGAGCGAGATACTTCCCCTGCTCCCCATCCGGCAATGCGAGCAGCTGGTAGCCGCCGTGCGTGAGTGGGAAAAATACCGTGTTCCGCCCGAGCAAGCCATAGCCGTCGAGCGCGCCACGCTCCTTTCGTTGCTGCACGACCTGTACGCGGGCAAAGTGGACGCCATGCGGGCGGTTGCCGAGAACCGGGCGGTGATGCGCTGGAACCTCCGATGGCTGAACCTGCGTCGCGCAGCCCGCGAGTTGAACTCCTACCTGCGATTAGCGGAGAAAGAGGTGTCCAAGCCTGTTGTTCAGCAGAAACGGTGGGAACCGCCCCCTCACCCCGTGGTGAGATTGCTGATACCTATGCATGAGGGATTGGTGTTGAGTAGCGCTGAGGCGACCACCCGTATCCGCCTGCTGGGCTGTGCGGCTGCGGTGCGCGCTTACCGGTTGAAGCACGGTTCCTACCCAGCTACCCTGAGCGAGGCAGGCGTCGCAGACCTGGATAAAGACCCCTTCACTGGTGGCCACTTTGTGTATAAGCCGGCTGAAAAGGGCTTTCTACTGTACAGTGTGGGCAAAGACGGTAAGGACGACGGAGGCTGGCTCATGGCGGAGCGGGTGCGGGGAGAGGGCGACATCTCCCTGTTGCCGTTTATGGGGCGCCCACGCGGCGCCGGTGGCGAGGCAGAAAAAGGCGAGCCGGTATGGCTAAAGTGAAGGCACGCGTACACTACTGGCTGAAGCTGTAGGTGTTGACCTTCAGCCACCAGCCGATGATGGGCCAGAGACAACCTATCAGAAAGTCGCCCAGAATCAGCCCCAGGAAAAACGCAAGTGCGCGGCGGTAGACGCGCAATCCTCCATACCGCAGCACGGTCACCTTTACCGCCCAGCTGATGAGCATCGGCAGCCATATCGTGTTCATCGTCCAGCTGCCGGAAATGGGCAAGCCGATAGGATGCAGAGGCCACCACGAAAAACGCATCCGCAAGGCCTGCAATCCCAACACCGTGCCCCATCCCACACCGATAGCGGTTACTGCGGGGATATCGGTGTCGCGCGGGTTCTGCAGCCAGTTCGTCAGCCGATTAAATGCCTCCCAGCCGAAATAGCTGAGGTGTAGCGCCATCCTCTCTTCCACTCCGCGCGTATAGCCAAAGTGGTACAGCGCCCAGTAACCCGATAACAGTCCTCCCACTGATGCCACCACCAGCGCGACGGCGATACCGCGTGTCGGAATCGCCTTGCGCTCGCCCATTTTGAACGCCTCCAGCTGCACCGGCATCGCCAGACTGCGGTAAGCGCGATTGAAGCCGTAGAAGTAGGTCAGGATGGTCAAATCGCGGTCGGAGAAGAATCGGGTGCCCAGGGCGGCGGTGAGAATGTAGTCGGGACCGCCGTTGTGCAGGTCGTGTGCAGGAGGTCCCAGCTCTGCCCTCATGCGTGTGCAGGCAATCGCGATGGCGAAGTAGATCAAGAAGGCAACCACACTGACCCACAGCGTCAACCCCGATAGCCAGAAGAACGCCACCAGAAACAGGAATCCCAGTACCAGCCCGATGAACGCCACGTGGGGGCTGAAAGGCTCATCCGCCCATTCGGCGGGGTCGGCGTGCCATACGGCGCGCAGGAAGTGCGCGATATGCTTGCGAGTGCCCCATATCGCCAGCATCGCCACGCCCATGTAGCCGCCGAAGCA
>JAPWUZ010000272.1 GCA_028275265.1 Armatimonadota bacterium
CATTCAGGCGAAGGACGGTACGCTGCACGTCACCTACAGCTGGAGCCAGCCGGGCAAGGGCTCGTGCATTAAATACGCCCACTTCAACGAGCAGTGGCTGCTACAGGGGGAATAGGTTGCAACGGGATACATCCGCAGCTCAGGCTCAGCACTCTGTGGGTAGATAGTCTTGATGCGAGTGAGACCGAACGATCATGTGCCACATTCGTCCGGCGTGCACGCCCGACGACCGAGGCAAACGCATTTGACAGGAGAGGCGACTATGGTCATCTGCCATTGGTGGGTATGGGTGTGCCTGGTGTTGGCAGTAGCGAGCGTTTGCGGCTGTCAGCGTCGTGAGCAACCGTTTCCTGCGCGAGCCATCACGATTATCTGTCCGCCTGCGCCCGGTGGTCTGTCCGACACTCTCACGCGCGCGCTGGCAGCAGCGGCGCAGGAAGAGTTCGGGGTGCCTGTGGTGGTGGAAAACAAGCCGGGCGGGGCGAACGCCGTGGGGCTGAACTATGGCGCACACGCCGACCCCGACGGCTACACGGTGACCTACGTGGTGGCGGAGCTAGCAATCCTGCCCCATCTCGGTCTCAGCCCCATCTCGCCCGATGACTTCGACCTGCTGGCGCGCACCAACTACAATCCAGCCGCGGTAACCGTGCGCGCCGATTCGGGGTGGCGCAGCCTGCACGACCTGCTCCGCGATGCCAAAGTCCGTCCCGAAACCATCCGGGCAGGCAACTCCGGCACCGGCTCCATCTGGCATCTGGCGGCGGTGGCGCTGCAAGAGGCTGGAGGCGTGAAGTTCAAACATGTTCCTTTTGGAGGGGCGGCACCTGCTGTGCAGGCTCTGCTGGGCGGACACGTGGACGTGGTGTGCGTCAGTCCCACGGAGGTGCAGTCGCAGGTGCAGGCGGGAAGGCTGCGCGTGTTAGCCGTGCTGAGCAAACAGCGCGACCCACTATTTCCCGAGGTGCCCGCCGCGCCAGAGTTGGGCTACGAGATAGATATCGGCGCGTGGGGTGGGTTGGCGTTACCGAAAGGGGTGCCGCCAGAGCGTCGGCAACGGCTGCTGGAAGGCTTCCGTAGAGCCTTCGAGACTCCCCAGTTCCGTCAAATGATGCAACAGCGCGGCGTGAGGCTCGCGTGGCTGGAGGGGGAGGCGTTTCGGCAGTTCGTGCAGGAGCAAAGCGGGCATAATCAGCGACTGGTCGCCTCCATCGGCGTCCATCTCACTCGCGGGGATGTGGGACATCGCTATTTTCCCGTGCTGCTGGCAGGTCTGGCGGTGTTGTTGACGGGCGGGCTACTGGTTACCCGACGAGTACGTGGCGAAGCCACCTCTACCCTATCACCTCCCTGCCTGCGTCGTCCGCTCCGTATCGCGCTGCTACTCTTGCTGTTCTTGCTGGTGTTGCCGTGGGTGGGGTTCTTGCCAGCGAGCATCCTGTTTTTGCTGGCAGGTAGCTTCTCCATCGCTGCCACAAAGTCATGGACAGTGTTTCTCTATGCGGTGGTCGCCGGTACAGGCGTCTGGTGGCTGTTCGCGCGTGTGCTGGGGGTGGCATTGCCTTGATGGAACCGTTGCGCGAGCTGATGACGGGCAATACCCTGTGGCTGATGCTGCTGGGGGTGGTGGCAGGCATCGTGATTGGCGCGCTGCCGGGTTTAACCGCAACGATGGGGGTGGCACTGCTGGTTCCGTTCACCTTCTGGCTGCCGACTTTGCCTGCACTCATGGTGTTGCTGGGGGTGTACGTGGGGGCGATGTACGGCGGAGCGATACCGGCGGTGCTGATACGTACTCCAGGCACCCCTGCTGCCGCCGCTACCAGTTTGGACGGCTATCCGATGGCGCAGGCAGGCAACGCCGGGCTGGCAATCGGCATCTCGTGCATCACGGGAGTGGTCGGCGGCGTTTTCAGCACGCTGGTGCTGATGGTTGCTGCCCCGCAGGTGGCACGCTTCGCGCTGAAGTTCGGACCTGCGGAGTACTTTGCGCTGGCGGTGTTCGGGCTGAGCGTTATCGCCAGCCTGTCGGCGCGTTCCCTGCTGAAGGGGGCGTTGATGGGCGTCTGTGGGCTGTTGCTGGCGACGATTGGCATGGACCCCATCACTGCGGTACCCCGCTTCACCTTTGGCTTGACTCCATTGCTGGAAGGGCTTGCGCTGATTCCAGTGCTGGTGGGGGTGTTCGCACTGGGTGAGGTGCTGTATCAGAGCAGTTTACCAGAACCCGACCGCAGCCTGTTCCGCCAGATTGGTCGGGTGTTGCCGTCTCGCAGCGACTACGGGCGAATCACCGCGCCTACTCTCCTTGCCAGCGTGACGGGCACTTTTATCGGTGCGCTGCCGGGCGTGGGCGGGGACGTGGCGGCGTTTGTGGCGTATGACCAGGCGAAAAAGGTGTCGCGCCGTCCCGAGGAGTTCGGCAGGGGTTCCGTAGAGGGGCTTGCCGCCGCCGAGTGCGCGAACAATTCGGTAACCGGCGGCGCGATGATCCCGATGCTGACGCTGGGCATCCCGGGCGACGCGGTAACGGCGGTGATTCTGGGTGCGATGGTCATGCATGGGGTGCGCCCCGGACCCGACCTGTTCGAGAAGCAGTCGAACCTGCTGGCAGCCATCTTCATCGGGCTTTTGGTGGCGAACCTGCTGGTGTTGCCCATCGGTCTGGCAGGGGCGAAGCTGTTCGCACAGACGGTTCGCGCCCCCCGGCAATACCTGTTCCCGCTCATTGTGGTGCTGTGCGTGGTGGGTAGCTACGCCATCAACAACAGCCTGTTCGACGTCGGGGTGATGTTTGTCTTCGGTTTCATCGGCTGGGCGTTGCGGCAGTGGGGCTTCCCGATTGCGCCGCTGGTGCTGGGGCTCATCCTCGGCAGGATGACCGAAGAGAACCTGCGCCGCGCGCTGATACTCTCAGGGGGAAGCTGGCGCATCTTTGTCGAACATCCCATTGCGGCAACCTTGCTGGCGCTGGCGATAGCATCCGTCGCCCTTTCGTGGTGGCAAAGCCGTCGTGCGACGAAGACAGGGGGGGCAAGCGATGAACAACAGAACGGCGTTCGTGGTTCAGCCTGATGCACCGATTCTGAATCTGGACGAAATCGGGCTATACACTGTCGGCTATGCCTACCGTGGCGGGCAGGAGCAGCTGTTCCCGCCCGGCTGGAGCGGCTATTTCGAAGAGAAGACGGGCGTCGCCTGCCAACCCGTGGGCGTGGTCAATGGGAAGCAGGCGTTCCTGCTGCATTGCCCCTGGCGCGGGGGCACCGGAGTCACCTTCCAGACCTTCACCATCCGCCTGCCGCGTGCCAGAAAAGCCCTTCTGCGCGGCTTCACCGCCATGCGCCCTGACATCGTGGACAAATCGGATGGCGCGACCTTCCGTATCTTCGTCAAAGGTAAGAAGGTGCTAGAGGAACATCGTACCGATGCCCAATGGAAGCCGTTCCGAATAGACCTCTCACCCTATCTCGGGCAAACAGTGAGGTTGCGCTTTGAGACCGACCCCGGTCCGAAAGATGACCCCTCCTGGGATTTTTCCCTATGGGCGGAGCGCGAGCTGGTGCTGGAAGGGTATCAACCGGCGCAGAAGCCCCGACCTGCACCCCCTTTGCTGAAGCTGCAGACCTTGACCTCCGTCCCCAGCGGCACAGTTGCCCCACGCAGCGCGTTCGCGCACAAAACCAG
>JAPWUZ010000273.1 GCA_028275265.1 Armatimonadota bacterium
TACCGGCATGAAGCCTTTGCCCAGTCGGGCAGTTTGACCTCCTTGGGTGGCTGGTTGCGCCATTTCACTGTATGAGTGGGCGTTATAAATCGAACCGCCTCCTCGCCTGTTGACCGCAGGAAGCGTACCTGCCCCTGTAGGCGCACGCTCTCCTCCTGCGCCCAAGCGATGGTGAGGGCGGTCGCACACGCCAAGGCGATTGCACAGAATGTACTTCGCATCGCAAATGCACCTCCTTCCCATCTACTGTAACATTCCGATTATTTGGCGCAACTCTTCCATCGAGATGCCCTGCCGCGCCGGCTGCCCGTCCGGACCGATATGAACCACGTATGGCATCGCAGGCAGGATAAGAGGCAGCGCAGGCGTTGCCGGTTGTTGCGGACTGCGCTTCCAGAAGCCGACGGGAACATCTAGTTGTTCCATCCTGCGGTACCGTTCTGCTTCCTGTCGGCTGGCGGTATCCAGCACAATCGCCACCTGCCATCCCTCGCGCATCTGTTGTCTTATTGCCTGCAGGAGCCACTGGTTCTGCGCGAGATAGGGCGCAGTGAAAACCAGCAGCGTGTTTTTGCCTTCCCATTGCACAGGTTGGAGCCACTCCACACGCCGAAGCAGCTTCTCCACGTTCGGCTTGGGAGATGCTCCATCGCCGCGATCCCACGGCGGCCGCGCCGCACCGAGGGTCAGCACGATGTCCGTCGATGGTTTCACGCGGATGGGTGTTAGCGTCAGGTTCTTCATCCGCGGTGTCAGCATCAGTGGAGAGGGCATCGCTTTCAAAGAGAACCTCCCGTTGTCGTCGCTGGTCACTTTGCCGAGAGAGATAGCCCTTGTCGGTACGCGACGTTGCCGGTAGTTCTGCGCTGTACGGCTATCCGGGAACTCATACTGCAGGAGCAGATTCACCTTGCCTATCGGCTCGCCGTAATCGTCCACCAGCACGCCGGCATACTCACCGTTTGCCCTCCTCAAACGAATGGTTACGGTCTGCCCGGTGTTCACGGTCGTTACCGCCGGCTCGTAACCCTTCGCAGTAACCACCGCCCAGCACCTGCTTTCCGGCACAAGCGGAAGCACGAAACCGCCTGTCCTGTCCGTGTTGGTGGATATTGGGGGTAGGTGTTCCGTCCACATCCGTTGCGTGCTTCCGTTGGATAACTCGAATTGCGACTCCTGCCCGAAGATCAGGCTGACCTTAGCCCCGGCGACAGCCTTGCCCGTCTCGTCTAAAACACGTCCCCGCACCTTAGGTAACGGTTGTAATCGGACTGTCTTAGGCGCGTTCTGCGCGCTGATGTTGCGGAGCAAGGTTCCTTCCTGCGTCCCGTAGTCCACAATAAGCAATCGCTCCAGCCTATCCCTACCGAGCTGAATGGTCAGCTTATCGCCCTCCATGCGGTAGGGGCGCCATGTGCCTTCGACTTCGTCCATCGGCTCAGGGAGGAGGTTCGTCCAGATGTTCTTCGGTACCTCGTTGCGCGATGTGCGCACCCGTAGTTGAACCTCTTGCGCGCGCTGCACCCGCGTGAGTGCCACTTTCAGCACCACCGGCTGCGGGGTGGTCATCTTACCCTGCTGTATACTCACCTTCGGAAGGCTGTGTGACATGTAGTAACCATCGCCCGAAGCAGGACCAGAGGCATCCAACTGGTATTCGCCATCGGGAAGCGCAATCGTCAAACTGCCTTTGCTGTCGGTGAAATAGGGAAATCGCACACCGGCAGCGCGCCTCCCCTCGGGATGGATAGTTACCCCGCAGAAAGGCACAGGTTTATTCTTGTCGTCGCGCACCTCTATCGTTATCTTCGGCTCCGTGTATACTTTGATCACGCCAAGGTCGGTGATGGTGCCGGGCTTAAGGTCGGTCACCTCTAACGGGAAGAAGAAACCGGGCGGAACCAAGGTGGGGGACGACAGCGACGCGCCCGGCATCAGCGCAAACGAGTCTGTAGGCACGTCCGCAGTGATGCGCCCGTCCTCGTCGGTCGTGACGTGTGTCCATGGCTCCACCAGCACCGGGTAATGTTTACACGGTTCGCCGTTATCGGCGTAAACCAGTCGGGCGGTGATTCGGGCGCCCGGCTTGAGGGTAATCACCAAACCCTCTTTGGTCAGCTTTTCCGCATTCGTGCTTCGGATATCCAGCGACGGGGCGTAACCCGAAGCAGAGCACAGGATACCAACGGCGGACGTTTTCGGATGCATCGGTAACCGGAAGCTGCCATCCGCGCTGGTGGTGGTAGCAAACGGCGGCACGGGCGGCGGGAGCATTACTTCGTCACCCTGCAGCATTACGTAATTCAACTGGACCAATGCCCCCTCGATACCTCGACCTTCGGCGTTCACCACTTTGCCTGTGAACTCTTGCAGCGATTGCAGGCGAAGGGTCAATGAAGGTCGCGATCCCATTCGGACGGTACTGCAACCCAACGTGGGGTGGAACGCAACAACTGCCGAGAGGGTAGAGGGCGGCACGACACCCACGAAGCGATAGCGTCCCCTCTCATCGGTAGTGGTGTGCGCAAAGCTTCCCTCTGGCAGACCCAGCCATGCCACCACGATGTTCGGGTAATAGTACAGCTGTGCACCAGCGACCGGATTGTTCTGGGCATCCAGTACACGTCCGCTGAGGATTGTCGTGTTTTGTGCGCAGGCAATGTTCCACCAGCAGCACGACGCTAGCATCACGGCAAAGACCCTTTTCATGTTGCTACCTCCTTCCCGGCACGGTGAAGACGGCGAGAAGTTACACTGCGTATTAACTCCATTCTACTTGCCAAGCTACTCATCCTGCTCGCATTTTTCTACTTATCTGGACACACAATAGAAATCTCCGTTTCAGGGATGAGCGCCTCTTGGAAGAATTTTCGAAAAAACTCCGCGAGGCACCTCGTGAAAATGCTTGACAAAACTACCTGCGGGGTGTATACTGGAAACAGGGTGGGAGCATAGCTCGCACCAGCATGGTTGTTCAACCATCCATGATGATGAAAGGAGGATGGAGTATGCATCGAATCGCAATCCGGTTTGGGCTTTTTGCTGTGTTGCTTGCGGCAATAGCCCTGCCCTCCAGCGCCACGGTTTGTGTGTTGACAGCGAATCTCAGTGGTAGCCAGGTGGTTCCGCCTACCAGTAGCACAGCCATTGGGCAGGCCATCATGAGCTATGACGATGTGTCGAAGCTGTTCAACCTGGCGGTCTATGAAGTCGGGCTGACCCAGAGCCAGATTCTTTCGGCGAAGATTTACGTGGGCGCGCCGGGCACGAACGGTCCCGCCATTTATGACCTCGATGGCGGTGCTTCATGGTCTGGAAGCGGCACTGCCTTCACGCGCTTTGTTGTGGGCGGGCTATTCCCAGCGGCGAATGAGGCTGACCTTCTGGCGGGTAATACCTACATCCAGATTACCACACCAGGCGGAACAAAGGACATCCGGGGTCAGCTGATACCCGTGCCCGAGCCTGTGACGCTGGTTGGTTTGTCCACGGGTTTGGGACTGCTGTTGTTGCGACGGAAAAGAGCATAAGCAAACAACGGGGCGATAGCCTGGGCGTTCGCTCAGGCTATTTTGTTCTCGTGCAAACAAGAAGCAAGCGCACGAGGTAAAACGGAGGACATGGCGCAAGCAGGCGCAACGAAAGGA
>JAPWUZ010000275.1 GCA_028275265.1 Armatimonadota bacterium
TCCTGCGCTTTGTGCAGGAGCGCACCCCAAGGCATGTGGTTACCGCCGATTCGAGCATGGTGGTCATGGCACAACAGGATGCGCACCTGCGCGACATCATCAACCGCGCAGACCTGGTCACCCCGGACAGCATCGGCATCCTGTGGGCGTGTCGGAAACGGGGTATCGCCATGCCGGAGCGCGTCAGCGGGGTGGATATTGTAGCGCGGCTCGCAGAGGTCAGCGCGCGGACCGGTTTGCGGCTCTACTTTCTGGGAGCGCAGCTGGGCGTTGCCGAAGAAGCGGCGCGCCACCTGCAGGAAAGGTTCCCGGACGTGCAGATAGCCGGTTGCCACGACGGCTACTTCCGTCCCGAACAAGAAGAGGAGGTGGTGGAGCGCATTCGCCAGGCGGCTCCGGACGTGCTGTGCGTGGCGCTGGGTATCCCCAAACAGGAAAAATGGATCGACCGCTATCGCCACATACTTGGGGTGCCGGTCAGTATCGGTGTCGGTGGGACGTTCGACGTCTTATCGGGACGGGTACGCCGCGCACCGCTGTGGATGCAGAGGATGGGTATGGAGTGGCTATGGCGTGTGGTGCATAACCCGCGCAAAATCTCCAAAGTCATGTTGTTGCCGCGCTTTGCATGGATGGTAATGACGAATCGAAGCGGTATAGAGGTCGTTCGCGATGGCTGAAGAGATTATCCTCACACGTGAGGGATATGAGAAGCTGAAACAGGAGCTGGAGCATCTGAAGACCGTTGGACGGGCGCAGAGCGCAGAGCGCATCCGCCGTGCCCGTGCGCAGGGCGACCTGAGCGAGAACTTCGAATACCATGAGGCAAAACGGGCGCAGGCGATGCTGGAGGGGCGCATCCGCGAGCTGCAGCGGATTCTGGAAATCGCGCAGGTGGTGGAGCACCTGCCCAACGAGGACGGTGTGGTCACCGTAGGCAGTGTAGTGACCGTCGAAGACCTCGAGCACCGCGAGAAGTGGACCTTCCGCATTGTGGACACGGCATCGGCGGCGGTGTTCGGGGCGGACGAGGAATATGAACACGTCTCGGCAGCATCGCCCCTCGGGCAGGCGCTGGTTGGCAAAAAGGTGGGTGACATTGTGCAGGTGCAGACGCCCGGCGGCACCGTAGACTACGAGATACTCTCCTTTCACACCTGAACGAACGCCCCGGAACTGGCATAATCCATATTGAACACAAACCGTTGCCTGCCCTGCCAATCGGCAGGGCTTGGCAATCTCGAAGAGGGACGGGAAATGCAACTGAGCGTCATCGGTACCGGCTATGTGGGACTGGTTACAGGCGCGGTCTTCGCCGACCTGGGCAACGAGGTCATCTGCGTGGATAAGGACGAGGAGAAGATTGCCGCGCTGCGAGCAGGAATCATGCCCATCTACGAGCCGGGGCTGGAGGAGATGGTGCGCCACAACGCCAACGAGGGGCGTCTCTCCTTCACCACCGATACTGAAGATGCCGTGCGCCGTTCGGAGGTGGTCTTCATCGCGGTCGGCACGCCCAGCCTGCCCGACGGACAACCCGACCTGTCGCAGGTGGAAGAAGCCTGTCGTCACATCGCGCGCGCCCTGAACGCGCCCAAAGTGATTGTCAACAAAAGCACCGTCCCCGTCGGCACAGGCGACGTGGTGCGCCAGTGGATCGAGCAGTATGCCCCGCCCGACCATCCCGATTTCGAGGTAGTCTCCAATCCCGAGTTTCTGCGGGAAGGTTCCGCCATCTACGACACCCTGCACCCCGACCGCATCGTGATTGGCGCGCGCAGCCAGAATGCCGCGATGAAACTCATCGAACTCTACGCGCCGCTGGAACGCCCCATGATTATCACGGATGTGAACTCCGCGGAGCTCATCAAATACGCCTCCAACTGCTTCTTGGCGATGAAGATTTCTTATATAAACGCCATCGCCCGCATTTGCGACCTGAGCGGGGCGGATGTGACACTGGTGGCGAAGGGCATGGGGCTGGACAAGCGTATCGGCGACCAGTTTCTGCAGGCGGGGCTGGGCTGGGGAGGCAGCTGCTTCCCCAAGGACGTCAGTGCCATGATTGCTACTGCCGACGCGCTGGGCTACGATTTCCAGCTGCTGAAAGCAGTGCAGCAGATTAACCATGAGCAGCCGCTCTACTTCGTGGGCAAAATGCGCGACGCACTGGGCGGACTGGATGGCAAATGCATCGCGGTGTTAGGTCTCTCCTTCAAGCCCAACACCGACGACCTGCGGGAAGCGAAGTCGCTGCAGGTCATTGCGGCTTTGCTGGCGGAAGGGGCGGAGGTGCGGGCTTATGACCCTATCGCCATGCCGAAGGCGCGAGCCATCTTCCCGCAAATTACCTACTGTGAAAACGCTTATGACGCTGCTGCAGGCTGTGACGCGGTGGCAGTGGTCACCGAGTGGAACGAGTTCCGTCAACTGAATCTGGAACGGCTGCGTCAGGTGCTGCGTCGCCCGCTGTTGTTCGACGGACGCAATATCTACGACCCCGCAAAGGTTAGGCAGGCAGGACTGGAATACTGCGGCATCGGGCGGGCAGCGAACGCCGCGCCGTTTGCCCGCGTATCCACACGCTGAACGAGGAGAGGAGTGTCTGTATGAGTTTCTTCAACCGCGATCTGGTTCTGGGACGCAACCCGCACTATGATAAAGGCGTGCGCCTGCTGGACCAGGGACTTTATCAGGAAGCGATTGCCGAGTTCGAGCAGGTGGGCACCGCTGACCCTGCGGTGTATCGTCTGGCGCGGTTTCATTTGGGACAGGCGTACGCCGAGCTGGGACAGCGTTACCTGCAGGGCGGACTGCTGGAGCGTGCGGAGGCAGCTCTGCGCCACGCCATCGAAATACACCCGCGCTTTGCCGACCTCCACTGCCATCTCGGTGTGGCGCTTCGGCAGCAACAGCGGTATCAGGAAGCGGAAGAGGCTTTGCTGAAAGCACTGGAGATTAACCCGCGCTTTGCCTATGCCAAACTGCAACTCGGTATCTGCTACCTTCAGCGCGGCGAGAGTGAAAAAGGATGGGAAGCCGCCCGGCAAGCAGTCGCCTTGGAGCCACGTTTGCATACCACCGCTTATCAAAAGGCACTGGAACTGCATGAGCAAGGCGACCTGCAGGGCGCAATAGCAGCCTTAGAACAGGTGCGCATCTCCGAAGTGGAGGATATCCAGTTCCACACCCGTCTGGGCGACGACCTGTACCGGCGCGGTATGTACGCGCAGGCGGTGGAAGAGTACCGCAAGGCGCTGAACGTCAACGGAGCCTATCCTGACCTGCACAATCGTTTGGGCGTCGCACTCATGGCGCAGGGCGACTACGCAGGTGCGGAAGAGGCGTTCCGCCGTGCTCTGGAGGTCAACCCGCGCTATGCGGAAGCGCAGGCAAATCTGGTACTCGCCCTGCGCGGTGGGGGCAAAGAAGCGGAAGCGCAACAGGCTCTGCAGCGTCTGGCGGAAATCGCTCCGGACAATCCCCTGCTCAAACCGCCTGCACCATGAGACCGCCGCCTGCCCTGCAGTTTGAGATAACGGCGCGCGATTCCACCAGCCACGCGCGATGCGGCATCCTGCGCCTGCCGCACGGCGAGATGGAAACGCCTGTCTTTATGCCGGTAGGCACGCAGGG
>JAPWUZ010000276.1 GCA_028275265.1 Armatimonadota bacterium
GCAAGCGAAGGAAACGCGCGGAGTACTGGAAAATAATACTGGCAATACAGCTGAGGTCTAAGGAGAGAGCTCCGATGCTAGGACAGGGAGGGGATGTATGTCTGCGAATGCCTGTCGTGCGGCTTTAGTTCTCATTATGCTAACCTGCTTCTGTTGCCTGCAGACTGTGACCACCGCTCAGCGGGCATATCCGGATGCCCTCCGGCGCGACATCGAGCGCGCCCGGGACAGGGTCTATCCGGCGGTGGTCAACATTCTGGCGGTGACGCGCTACTTCAGCGAAGGACGGGCGCAACGTGCCCCCTCTGGTGGCAGTGGGGTT
Organism: Armatimonadota bacterium; assembly: GCA_028275265.1. Taxonomy (GTDB): domain Bacteria; phylum Armatimonadota; class HRBIN16; order HRBIN16; family HRBIN16; genus HRBIN16. The sequence goes on from JAPWUZ010000276.1 coordinate 323, forward strand.
ATCGTCACGCCGCAGGGACACGTGTTGACCAACTATCACGTGGCGGGCAACTCCACTCGCATCACTTGTTCCTTAACAACCGGCGAGACCTTAGAAGCCACCGTCGTCGCGCATGACCCATTGACCGACCTGAGTATCCTGAAGCTGCGTGCGGACCCAAAACGCCGGTTTCCCTATGCACCGCTGGGCGATTCGGACGCGCTGAAGGTAGGCGAGTATGTTCTCGCGATGGGCAATCCACTGATGCTTTCTTCGTCCGCGACACTGGGCATCGTCTCCAACACGAGGCGCGTGTTCACCGACTTCACGCAGACGGAGATCGAGGAGCTGGAACTGGACGAGGGCGAGACCACCGGCTTACTCACACGCTGGATCCAGCATGATGCGCTGATACTGCCCGGCAACTCGGGCGGGCCGCTGGTGAACCTCAACGGCGAGGTGGTGGGCATTAACGAGCTGGGTGGCAGCGGCATGGGTTTTGCCATCCCGTCCAACCTGGCGCGCCAGGTGCTGCAACAGGTGCTGAAGACGGGGCGCATCGAACGTGGCTGGCTGGGTGTAACGGTCTTGCCCGTGGAAAAACTGGGTCGCAAAACCGGCGTGCTGGTCTCCTCCGTATTCCCCGACTCGCCCGCGCAGAAGGCGGGCATCCAGCCGGGCGACATCCTTCTGTCCATAGATGGAGCAGCGGTAAACGCTCGATTCTTTGAAGAGATACCCCTCTTCCATCAAAAGGTGGCTTCTCTGCTGATAGGAAAGCGAGTGACAATCCGCCTGCTGCGCGGAGGTAAGGAGCGTACTGTAACCGCTGTGACGGCGCGGTGGGAACGTGCGCGTGGCGAGGAGGAGGAGTTCCGCGAGGCGGGCATTACCGCGCAAAACATTACCCGCGCGATGATGGTGGCGCGCAAGCTGGCAACGCAACGGGGTGTACTGGTAACCGGTGTGCGCCCCGGTTACCCGTTTGACAGCGCGCGCCCGAACCTGAAGCGCAACGACATTATCGCCTCCGTCAACGGCGTTGCTACTCCCAACCTGTCCGCCCTGCGGCGATCGCTGAACGCGGCGGCAAAGAGCGGTGGAGAGGTGGTCGTACACTTCCGTCGCGGCGAGGAGCATCTGGTCACCGTGGCAAGGTTAACGACACCGCCCCCAGACACGATCGGCGGCGAGCTGGCAAGACCCTGGCTGGGGGTCAAGACGCAGGTGATGACCTCCGAGCTGGCAAAAGCGATGGACGTGTCCGAAGCGCGGGGCTTCCGCGTTACCGAGGTATACCCCTGGACCGAGGCGGGGAAAGCAGGGTTGCGTGTCGGCGACATCATACTCGCCGTGAACGACACCGACCTGGAAGCTTCGCGCCCGCAGGACGCAGACGAACTGCGAAGGGTTATCGAAGACCTGTCGGTGGGCGAACAGGTGCAGCTGACCATCCTGCGCGATGGAAAAGTGCAAAAGATATCGGTGACGCTGGAAGAAACACCTGCCTCTGGCGAGACCGCCCGACGGGTGCGCCAGAAGGAGTTTGAGTTTGTGGTGCGCGACATCACGCCGATGGACCGCATGGAAAACCGCTGGAATCGCGACCAGAAGGGCGTGCTGGTTGTGGAATGCACGATGGGTGGCTGGGCGAATCTGGCAGGGCTCCGTGCGGACGACCTGATACTCAGCATCAACGGGGTTCCCATCGCCGATACGCGTGCCTTCGAAGATGTCATGGCGCGAGTGGTGCGGGAACGTCCGAAGGTGACCCGCATCTTCCTGCGGCGCGATGGACGCACCCATTTCGTGTTCATCGAGCCTGACTGGGCAAAACTTTTGCCATAGCAATCAAGGTGTTCGGTGAACGGCATGACGCCGCCGAGCCGTTCATCAATGGCGTTTTCAGAATACGACACGAAGGAGGATTTCACGATGGGCAAAGGGCTGTGGGCTGTGACCATCAGCCTGTTAGTGGTCGTCACCGCCGCTGCGCAGAACGAGAGCGTTAGCGTGCAGTCTGTGGTGGAGAAGGTGGCTCCTTCCATTGCCACTGTCAAAGTGGTGCTGAAGACCACCATGAAGATGGGCGGGGAGAGCATGGAGGAGGAGTCCAAAATGAGCCTGCAGGGCGTGGTGGTCACGCCTGACGGGTTGATTATGGTCTCGAACTCGCCTTTCTCGCCAAAACGGATGATGGAGATACTGGCTGGAGAGGCGATGCCTGCTGGCATGGACTATAAGATGACCCCGACCTCCATTAAAGTCATCTTCGGCAACGAGGACAAGGAGTACGATGCCTTCCTCGCTGCCACCGATGCCAAGCTGGACCTCGCCTTCATTAAGGTGGAGGGGCTGGGCGACAGGCAGTTAACACCGGTGGACTTCGGCAGTGCTACAGACGCGAAGCTGGGGCAGCAGGTCATCACGGTTTCGCGCCTCACCAAGGGCTATGACTATGCACCCTATTTTGCGCTGGGACAGGTTTGTGGTGAAATCGTCAAGCCGCGCCGCGCGTGGATGTTGCTGGGTGACATCTCTCAGCTGGGCTTGCCGGTGTTCACCCTGAACGGTGAGCTGGTCGGTGTGCTAACCACCATTGCCCCTGAGGTGAAGGATGAGGGCGGCGACACGATGGGATTCACCATGGTGATGCGCCTGCTTTCGGGGGGCGGTAGCTCCGGTACGGGAGGGGTCTTTGTCGTTCCCGCGCAGCAGGTGAAGCCTCTGGTAGAGCAGGCAAGTCGGCGTGCGGCGGAACTGGCGGCAGAACGCGCGAAGAAAAAAGAGGAAACCCCTAAACCGGCTACACCTGCACAGCCCACGAAGCCCAAAACCGGCGGAAAGTGATACGGGAGGGGTGACGTTTCCCTCCCGTATCCCGAAACGTGGATGCCTGCCGAACGATTCTACAGGCTGTTCGCTGTCTTCTTGGCGGAAGTCGCCTTCGCCTGGGTTGCCTTCGGGGCTGGCTTTGCCTTTGCGGTAGACGCCTTACCGTTTGACTTCATATAGGGGCAGCCGTTGCAATCTTTGCTTCCTTCCTTCAAAGCTAGGGTTGCCTTCGCCTCGGGGCAGCTGGAGCAGTCCTTCTTGCCGTTGGACGCCGCTACGTTAGCCTTGCCTGCCATGTAAGGACACTCGCCCTTGCTTTCCTTCGCGGCGGCCGGCTTCACCTGACTCTTATCCGTCTGCGCCCCCATGGTTGCCTTCGCGCAACACGGGCTGCCCGACTTCATCACCGCGGGCTTTACCGACGCCTTTTCCTGCGGGTTCGCGGACACCCAGAGCACGGTAGCTACTCCCAGCGCCAGAACCG
>JAPWUZ010000277.1 GCA_028275265.1 Armatimonadota bacterium
GACTGCCGTCTTCCGTGACCGTCCACAGCTGGACGCCCAGGTCTGCAAACTGCTTCTGACACACCACCAGGTCGTGCCGCCGTGCTCCGTTGACCACCACTATCCTGTCACGCGGCACGCCGTTTTGGACCATCTCCTCCGCCAGCAGGTACAGCGGCGGCGCGCCCACCCCACCCGCCACCAGCAGGTGGGTCGTATCCTCTGCAGGCTGTGCGACGGCAAACCGGTTGCCCAGAGGACCCACCACGAAGACACTTTCGCCCGGCTTCTTGCTTGCCAGCAATTGGGTAAAGGTCCCCCGTACCAGATAGACCACCGAGAAATTGCCCTGTTCGGGGAACCTGCGGAATACGCTGAACGGCCGGCTGAACAGCGGTTCGTAGCCGGTCTGCACGCGTATCTGGACAAACTGCCCCGGCTGCGCATACAGGGCAACCGTTGGGCAATGGATTTCCATCTCAAACTGGCTGGTTGCCACCGGTCGGTTGGCAACCACTGCGCAATGCTCTGCACAACGCATGAAACACCTCGTTCGCCTTTTCCCTTTGCCGATTATTCAGTTTACCTCAAGGCGAATCCTGCCGGCGCAGGGGGCAAGCACACATCTGTGCGGCTACGCGGAAAACGGCCTGCCCGCTTGACTTTTTGCCGTTTTTCGGTTACTAATGTAGTGTGTCGCACACTACCTTCCACATACAACGCTCCACCCCGCACATTCAGGGTGTCGCCCGCTTTGACCGGCGAACGAAGCGACTGGTGCAGCGGCTTCACGCCGGTGACATTGCCATCATCGACCATCCCGACCTCGATGGTGTGGCAGCGGAGGCATTGTCAGCCCGGCAGGTAGCAGCGGTTGTCAACCTTTCCCCTTTTATCACGGGGCGGTATCCCAATTCGGGACCCAGCATCCTTCTGCGTGCGGGCATACCTCTGTATGAATGCCATGACAGCAGTCTGGCGGATGTGGTGCAGGAAGGCGCAACAGTCACACTCTCAGAAAACACCCTGCGCCTGGGCCACCTGCCCGAGGTCTCCTTTCCGCTACAACGTCTGGATGAGGCACGCGTCCAGCAGCTGCTGAACATTGCCCAGCAACGGCTGAAGAGCGAGCTGCGTGCTTTTGCGCAGAACACGCTGGAATATCTGCAGGAGGAAAGCGACGCCCTGCTGGATGTGCTGGCAGTGCCGGAAATCAGCACACCGATAGCCGGGCGACACGCGGTGGTGGTGGTGCGCGGGGAACGGTTCAAACAGGACCTTATCGCCATCCGCAACTATCTGCGCGAGAGGCGCCCCGTGCTTATCGGGGTAGACGGAGGAGCCGACGCCCTGTTGGAGATGGGCTTTAAACCCGACATCATCGTGGGCGATATGGACAGCGTCAGCGACGAAGCCTTGCGATGCGGTGCAGAGCTGGTGGTGCATCAGTATACCAGCACCGAGCGTGTTTCGCCCGGTCTGGAACGTGTACAGCGGCTGGGATTGCCGCACAAAGTCTGGCGAACTCCGGGCACCAGTGAAGACATCGCCATGCTGCTGGCATACGAGAAGGGGGCGCAGCTGATTGTTGCGGTAGGCACGCACTTCAGCCTGCTGGAGTTTCTGGAGAAAGGTCGCAGAGGCATGTCCAGCACTTTTTTGACGCGCCTGCGTGTAGGTGATAAACTGGTGGACGCCAAGGGGGTGAGCCGGCTCTATCCGCGGAGGTTCGCCTGGCGCGAGTTCGGCTGGCTGTTTGTGGCAGCGCTGATGCCGGTGGTCGTAGCGTTCCTGCTGTCGCCGGTAGGGCGTGACCTCGTTCGTCTTTTAATGGTGTGGCTACGCTTGCGCTTGCGTTTTTAGGGGGGAACGGGATGTTTGCAGACCTGCGTTACCATCTGGTCAGCCTGGCAGCGGTGTTCCTCGCGCTGTCGGTTGGGATGCTCATCGGAGGGCTGTTTCTCAACACCGCACCAACGGAGACACAACAGCGGTTGATTCGGCGCATTCAGGAAGACCTCGCCCGCATTTCCGCCGAAAGCGACCGCAACCGACGTGACTTCGAGCGCATGGACCAGGCGATGAGAGAGATAACGCCGCGTTTGGTCAAACAGCGATTGAAGGCGCGCCGGATAGCGGTGGTGCAAACCGGCGACGATGACCGAGCGCTGGCGGATACCATGAAAGCATTGCGCGATGCAGGTGCGGAAATCGTTTCGGTGACCGTGATTACCAACCGGTGGCTGGAGCTGACGGACGAGGAAAAAGAGCGCATCATTCGCAACCTGCGTAGCCTGAAGCCCAATCTTCCCAACGACTTTACCGCCATCGTCAAAGCGCTGGCGAACGGTGTGGCGCTTTTCGGTTACGACCAGACGGTAGAGATACTGCGTCGTGAGGGGCTGATACGTGCCTCGGGCGACTACACCCTGCCCTGCCGCTACGTGGTGATTGTCGGGGGGAGCTCTGCGCCCGACACGCCCCGTGCGGCAGAGGTAGACCGCCCCTTGATCCGACAATGGCAGGACATCGGCATCGAGGTAGTGGCGGCGGAGAGACATGATTGCCTGTCTTCGCACGTTGCGGTATATCGGGAAACGGATATCGCCAGCGTGGACTGTATCGACATCGCGCTGGGGCAGCTGGTGTTGCCTTTCCTGTTTGGAGCGCAGACAGAGGCATACGGAGTAAAAGACAGCGCGGACAGGGTGCTTCCCTCCGCCATTGTGGAGGGTAAATGAGGCGCGTCTTCGCCGTCATCCCGGCGCATAACGAATCGCAAACGGTGGCAGAAACGGTGCGCGCGCTGATTACGTTGCCCGCGGAGGTACTGGTTGTTGCCGACTGCTGCAGCGACGACACCGCCGAGCGCGCCCGAGAAGCCGGTGCAACGGTGCTGGTGCGGCAGGGGCGCGGAGATAAGGCGTGCGCGCTGGCGATGGGCTTCCGATGGATAAAGGCACAGGCACCCTCCGACGAGGACATCGTGTTGCTGATCGATGCCGACGTGGGGTCCACCGCCAGCGAAGCAGTGCACCTGCTGGAGGCGATTGTCCGTGACGAAGCGGATATGGCCATCGGGGTGCTTCCTCCTGCAGGACGACACGGCGGTTTCGGGCTGGTGGCAGGGTTCGCGCGGTGGGTGTTGCAACGCCGAACGGGCAGACGGCTTTGTGCACCTTTAAGCGGTCAGCGAGCCATTCGCTGGAGACTGCTGAGGCAGCTGGATGCGCTGGCAGAGGGCTTTGGGGTAGAGGTAGGTTTGACCACAGACCTGATGCGTCTGGGCGCGCGCGTGCAGGAAGTGGATGTGCGCATGAAACACCGCTACACGGGCAGAAGCTGGCGGGGCTTCCTGCACCGGGCGAGACAGGGCTGGCACGTGTTGCTTGCCAGCATGGGGTTGAGGCGGGTGCAGTTATGGACGGAAGATTGATTGCCATTATCCTCTTTGTAGCGGCGCCTTTCGTGGTACTGCTGGGCGGTATTGCCGTCTTCCCCCAGATCGCCCGTCGCTGGAACTGGCTGAAGGCAAACTATCGCGGCAAGGTCGTGCCCTGTAGTTACGGGGTTATCTGGTGGGCTTTCTGCAGTGTGCTTTACGCGGAGCTGGCGTGGGCGTCAGATTCCGAAACGCG
>JAPWUZ010000279.1 GCA_028275265.1 Armatimonadota bacterium
GAGCTGGTGCGCCTGCTGAGCAACGGCAGGAACCTTTTTGTGGTGGGCGATGCGCAGCAGTCTATCTACGCCTTCCGCCATGCAGATGTCAGCCTGTTTCGACGGATGGAGCAGAAAGCGCGTGAATCCCCCGAACGTGCCCTGCTGGTAGGACTGCAGCGCAATTTCCGTTCGCGCCCCGAGATTCTGCGATTCATTGAGTGCATCTATCGCCCGATATGGTCGGCGTCCATTGGCGGGGACGTGTTCCGTCCGTTGCGCAGTGCGAAGCCGTTCGCGCCCAAGCAACAGCCCAGCGTGGAGTTTGTGGTGGTGCCGCAGGAGAGCGAGGATGCCCTGTGGGTAGCCATCGCACGCGCGACCGCCGGGTATATTCGGCAATTGGTCGAGCAGAATCGGGTTTGCATCACGGTGCAAGGCGCGGAGCAGGGACAGCCTCTGCAGTACCGTCATATCGCCATTCTGTTGCGGCAAACCAATCAGGTGCCCATTTTGGAGGAGGCTCTATCGCGGGCAAGGGTTCCCTTCTACAACACCGCGCGACGCCAGTACTTCGTGCAGCCCGAAGTGCGTGACCTTATCTTCGCGCTGACGGTGATAGACTCCCCGACAGACGACATCGCGGTGGCAGCAGCGTTGCGTTCGCCGATGGTGGGCGTGAGCATGGACACGCTGTACGCCTGCGCCCTTCAAGCGCAGGAAATGGGCAAGGGCACGCCCTTATGGACAGGGGTGAAGCGATGGCTGGAAGGCAACACCACACACGCGGACGCGCAGGCGGTGCGCGAGTTCGTCGCGCTGGTAGAGAGCCTGCAGCAACAACGCGCGGTGCTGGACGTGGCGCAGACGCTCTCAGGACTGATCGACCACACGCAGTATGAGGCACGCCTGTTGTGTCGCCCCGACGGCAAACAGCGGGTAGCCAACGTGCGCAAACTGGTGCAGATGGCAACCGAGAACCGCAAAATGTCTATTGCGCAGTTTGTGGAGATGGTGAACGACCTGGAACGCATTGCCCTGCGCGAGGGGGAAGCCCCCGTGCTGGAAGAGACGGCGGACGTAGTGCGCATTTACACCGTGCATGGCGCAAAGGGATTGCAATTTCCTGTGGTGGTTTTGCCCGATGTTGCCCGCCCGATACGCCGTCGCCCGCAGCCCAGGTTGCTCGCCTGCCTGCCCGCACAGAGGTTTGTGGCGCAGGGGTTTATGAAAGAGACGACCCATCCCCCGATGACTCAGGCAGCGGCAATGTGGTCTCGCCAGCGCGAATGGGAGGAAGAACTGCGCGTGTGGTACGTGGCAATGACACGGGCTATCGAGCATCTGGTCTTTGTCGCGCCGAACGGGGCAAACGGGTTCTGGTGGAACCTGTTTCTGGACGCCTTGCAGATACCCCATTCCTTTTCGCAGGAGGGCGTGTTGCGCATCGCCGAGGGTTGTGATGTCATGGTGCGCGTGGCGTCAGAGACGGATACCGAACCTGCCGAGGCGATAGAGGAACAGCGATTGCGGCAGCTGTCGCAGTGGCTGCAGGGGAATGCAGAATGCAGTGTGGAAGAGCTGGTGCAGTGGTTGAATGGCTGAGGGTCGTTATCCGTGCTGGAGGGCGAGACCCCCACCGAGCCGTGAAGAGTATCTTTAGACTAACGCATGGTTTGCCCACGAGCGGCAGGGACGGAAAAGCCCTGCGTCGAACATGAAGATAAACCGTCGAGGAGAAGACTGCCCATGCCCAAAAAGACGACCCTGTGCCTGCTGTGGCTCTGGCTGATAACCCTGCCTGTCTTTGCCGACCTCAAAACCGACATCGATAGACTGCTGCAGAACCCCGCTCTGGCGCACAGCATCACAGGTATTCTGGTGGTCTCCCTGAAGGACGGCAGAACAGTTTACGAACGCGATGCAGACCTGATGCTGATCCCCGCTTCCAATCAGAAACTGCTCACTTCGGCGGCGGCTCTGCACAAGCTGGGCGCGGACTTCCGCTTCACAACCCGCCTCTGGACTACGGGCGATATAGATGCACAGGGGGTTCTGCACGGCGACCTGATTCTGCAGGGCAGCGGCGACCCCACCATGCTGCTGAAGGACATCGAGGCGATGGCGGACGCCGTGCAAAAGGCAGGCATTCGCCGTGTCGACGGTTACCTGCTGTACGATGAGAGCGCGTTTGACGGCATCCGCCGTGGCTGGGACTGGGCATGGGATGACGAGCCTTACTACTACTCGCCCTGCCTGAGCGCGATATGCGTCGAGCGCAATGCGGTGACCGTCTTCGTCTCGCCCGGAGAGAAGGCAGGTGATGAGCCACGCATCCGCCTTTTTCCACCAACCAGTTATCTGCTGGTGCGCAATGAGGCAACAACGTCTCCAGCTGGTACGCCTGCAACCGTTTACGTGAAGCGCGAGCACGCACGCAACATCGCTATCGTGCGCGGGCAGATACCTGTGGATGCCCGTCCCGATTCGGCAAGGCAGGCGTTGTCGGTGGAGGAACCACCCCGCTACGCGATGTGGCTGCTGCGTGAGTCACTGGAAAAGCGTGGGATAACCACCCGCTACCGCACCGCCCTGCCCGACCGTGTGCCACAGGGGGCACGGTTGATTCACACCCATACCTCACCCCCGCTGCGGGAAATACTCCCGCTGCTGAACAAACCGAGCGATAACCTCATCGCGGAATGCCTGATGCGCGCACTGGGTGCGGTGGTACACCGCGAGGGAAGCGCCGCAGCAGGCGAGCGTGTGATGCTGGACTTTCTGAAAGAGGCGGGGCTAGACCTTTCCGCGCTGAACATCGTGGACGGTTCGGGATTGTCGCGGCGCAATCAGGTCTCGGCAAGGAATCTGGTCACCCTGTTGCGTTATATGGCATCGCATCCGCAGGCGAAGGTGTTTCAGGACTCCCTGCCGATAGCAGGCATGGACGGCACTCTGCGCAACCGAATGGTCAATACCCCTGCGCAGGGCAAAGTGCGCGCCAAGACGGGCAGTCTGGGCAGGGTGAGTACTCTGTCGGGCTATCTGACCACGCAAACGGGAGAGGAACTGGTGTTCGCCATCCTGATGAACAACTACAACGGTTCGGCAGCGACGGCACGGGCGGTGCAGGATGCTATCTTGCTACGAGTGGTGCAGGGGGAGTAGAATAGTGCAGGGGAAGAGTTGTCGATGTGTGAGCAAACGTTGCAACGCGCGAAGCGCATCATCACGGAGGAGGTAGAGAAGGCAGGTTGCCGGGTGGTAAAGGTGATTCTGTTCGGCAGCCGTGCACGGGGAGATGCCCGCGCCGACAGCGACTGGGATTTTCTGGTGGTGGTGGACCGCGACATCCCCCCTGCAGTTCGGCGTGAGATATTGGGTGAGACGAGTGTGCATCTGGTCAGGCATGGTATTGTCGCAGATATTCTCATTCACTCCCTCAGCAACGTAGCGACGCACCAGGACGATGTGGGACACATCGCCTATTACGCTCTGAAAGAGGGGGCAGAGGTATGAACCCGGAGACGGTGCGAGCGTGGGTTCGGAAAGCGGAGAGCGACCTGAAAACGGCTAAAGACGAGCTGGCCACAGAAGAACCAGCAACTGATACGGTGTGCTTTCACGCG
>JAPWUZ010000280.1 GCA_028275265.1 Armatimonadota bacterium
CCGCAGGCAAGCATTCTGGTCCAACTCCATCGCCCCGTACATCAAAAACTGGCAGGTCTATACCTGTCCTTCCGCCCAGGAGCGCAACATCTTCAACATCGACCCGGCAACCAACCCGATGCGCTTCACGGCGGCATTCACGCTGAACGGCTACCTGCAGGCGTGGCCCATAGCAGGTACCCCAGCGCCGGCGAAGCTGATTACCTTCTGGGAGGGGTTGGGCAAGCAGACCATTCCGGGCTTCGCTACCGTCAGCCCACTGCCGCATACCAAGGCAGGCTTTCCGCCACCCAGCGGCGCGTTGTACCGGTATAGCGAAACCGGCGACGAATGCACCACGCAAATCTGGTGGACGACGGTCTTCGAAGCCACTCACCGCGTGCACGCCGAAGGCAGCAATTACGCCTACGCCGATGGGCACGTGAAATGGGTGCGCAACCCCAGCGAAAACTCGCCCTGGGCAGCACTGGACGCCAACGGCATTCCCACCAGTCTGTGGGTGCCCGATTTCTGCTTCACCACGGGTTGCTGTCCCGCCTGGTGGCACAGACCGACCATCGAATAAGCGAGGTGAGGGATGAAAAAGTCTAAACTCATCCTGCTGGCTGTTGCTGCAGTAGTCGTCATGCTGGCTGGCTGTCAGAAGCAGAAGGCGGAGGTAGCGGAGAAAGCCCCGCCGGGGGCAGCGTCTACATCGCCCGGTGCTTCCGCACCTGCGGGCGGCACGCCTGCCGCTACACAACCGCAGGGAGAATAAGTCACCTGCTGTTTTTGCCCCGGCGACCGCAGGTTGCCGGGGCAAGAATGACACACCAGGACATCCGACCACGAATGAAATCATGGGCTATGGTAGAATCCCGCCCTATCACTCAGCAGAGTGTTCTTACTTGATACCCGCACTGCGAAGCACACGAGAGGCGTTCGCTAGCTCGCGCAGGGCTTCACTGCGCAGGAGCATCCCCTCTTCTTGATAGCGTGTCTCTTTGGTCTCGGCAAAGGAAAGCAGGCTACCCAGCGACTGTTGTAACAGACTGACCGCGAGCTGGAACCGCTGGTGCGCGTCGAGCACGCGCGGAACAGGCTTGAGCGACTGGGTGAACCTCTGTAGGTCGTTGCACTGTGCCTCAAGCCCTTTGAGCGTTTTGAAAAGGGTTTCCAGCGTCACGCCCCCGTTGCTGTAGGAAGCTATCGCCTCCTGAATGCGCTGTGCGATCTGAGTGATACCTGTCTCCACGCCATCTGCCAGGGTAGCGTACACTTCGCCCCGCCGTGTTTCGTCCTCTTCGGGCAGGAGGGCATACAGGTTGCCCACCACCTCCTGCGCCCGTGCAAATTGAGCGCGAGCGAGGTACAGCTTCGCCAGACGCATCAACGGCTCGGTATCCGTGGGCGATTTCTGTGCAGCCTGTGCATAGCACTCCTCCGCCTCGGTGATGCGGGCACGGTTCCACAACAGGTCGCCCAGATGCAACCAGGCAGCAACGTTCTGCGGGGCGCGCTCCAGCATTCGGCGGTACATCGTCTCCGCCTCGTCCAGACGGTTTGCACTCATATAGGCATCCGCCAGTGCCAGTAGCAAGGGCGTGCTGTCCGACACTATCTGCACAGCACGCATGCCCTCTGCGAGTGCCGCATCCTCCATCCGTCTCTGCAGATACGCCTCTATCAGGCGTCGGCGTGGCTCGGGGTCTGTGGGCTTTGCATCCGCCGCTTTACGGTAGGACTCTATCGCATTGGCAAGGTCGCCTGCTCGGGCGTACTTCTGCCCTTCCTCTAAAAACTGTTTCATGAGCGTGTTTGCATCCGTTGCGGCGGCTGTACCCTGCTGAGCCGATTGTGCCTCTTTCTGCGTGACGTCCACACGCGCCAGAGTCGCCAGAGGCTCGGCGATCAATCGGGCAACCAGATTGCTGGCGGCGGTACGTGCAGTGCTCACGGGGTCTACGGTCATTCCACCCCCAGCCAGCGCGCGTTGCACTGGCTGGCTTTCCAGCTGCACCTGCCAGGCTCGCCCACCTCCCACCGGCATCCATACCGCAGAGACCATGATCACCGAACTGGTTGGCAGATTCTGCAACAGGCTGGGGTCTATCTTCTTTTTGCCTTTGGGCATTACCGGCGGTTTATCCGACCAGGCAGCGCGCACCGTCAGCGCGAACTCCCCGCCAAGAGCCTGCACGATTCGCCGTTTCTGTTCGTCGGAAAGCTGCGCGCCAACGTCCGATGCTTTCAGGCTCCCTTCCTGCACGAGCCGCTGGATATACGGAGCAGAAGGGTCGTAAATAAGCACATCCACCCGCCGGGTTTCCTCCAGCAGTTGCGCCAGCGGTGTGGCGATGCCCACGTTCGGGTCGGGCTGGTCCTTTTTTGCCTCCACCTTTTCAGGGAAGAGCACCACCAACGGACGACGCGCCGGCAGCTGGGCGAAGGCGGTGATGGACAGAAGCACCAGCACCAGCACCATACCCCACAAACCGATTTCGCCTGCGAGTCTGCCAGTCCGCATCCTTACCCTCCACATGCTGCCAGTCCCTGTTTTGCCGCTTCCAGACCTCTTCGAGCGCGTTCCACATTCTGGTTTGCGGCGATTTGCCGTTCGTACTCGGCGATAGCCTGCTGGTAAGCGTTGCGGGCGGAATCCAGCTCGCCCAGCCGCTGATAGCACAAGCCGATTTGCTGATAGATGAAACCTTTATCGGTGGCACCCTGCAGGGCTTTCTGGTAGAGCGGGATTGCCTCGCGATACCTGCCCGCCAGCTGGTGTTGCTGCGCAACGCGCATCAGGTCTTCGGATTCCATCGAAGGAGGTGGTGGTGCCACCACTCCACCGTTCCCCCCCGTGCCCGGGCGTACGGTAATCTCCATCACCGGCTGTCGCTCCGACGTTTGCCCACTCGTGCCTGACTGCAGCGGCACATCCGGCATCACTACCGAGCCTCCGGTGGAAGGCTCCGGGCTGCTCGTTCTGCCATGCGACCGATTGGAAGGCGTCGCGGCAGACTGCGAAGGCACGACCGTAATAGGCGGAAGCGGTGGCAACGGTGTTCGCTCTGCGCGTGTGGCGGAGCCCTGCTGCTCTGCAGAACGCTCCCGCGGTGGCGCAACGGACAGATTATCCGGGTTCAACGGGGGCATCTGCGGCACTGGAGGCGGTGCATAGCCCGGCGTAGCAGGCGCGTACCAGTTGTAGGGAGAATACGTCGCGGGCGGTGCAGGCTGGGTAGCTGCCGGCGTCTGGGCGGGAGACGGCGACGACTTAGGGCGTGCCTGATAGTTCATCGCCGCCAGTCCCATCACGAACAACCCGACAGTCACGAAGATAGCGATGAGCAAAGGCGCCTGATTCGGCTCTTCCCGGGGCAGTCTGGGCGGAGGTAGATGCAGGCGACGGCGCAGTTCCTCCAGTTTGGCACGGTCTGCCGCGCTGTCGGGGTTTAACGCGACTACCTTCTCGTATTCCGCTACCGCTTTCTGCAAATCGCCCTGCTTCTCATAGATGAGACCGAGCAGTGAGTGTGCGGACGTGTTTGCAGGGTCCAGCACCAGCACGCCCTCGCAAGCCAGAGCCGCTTCATGCA
>JAPWUZ010000281.1 GCA_028275265.1 Armatimonadota bacterium
TCATCTTCCGAATAATCATACCTGAATGTCCTGAATAAGCGCAATACCCGATTTCTCGTATCGTTGCGGGTCAGGTAGAGCGGAAGCCTCTCCGATAGAGTTATTGGGATGAGCGCGCAGACCGCCGAAAAAAGGGACAGGGCACAGCCGATTACGATAGGACGCTACCGGCTTTACCACTGCGAAGACGGCACCTTTGCGTTAGCCCTGATTTCGGGCAGAACGGAGGAGCCGTTGCTGGGCGTTCACGCACCTTTACCCCCTGTGGAACTCCAGACCTCCCACGAGCGACACGCCCTTTTCGTGCGAAACTGCAGTTGTGCCGCGGAAGAGGTTGTGCTGTGGGACGAACGTCTGATAGATGGCGTGCCGGTGCGCTGGGAAATCCTTCTGCGCGAGGAAGAAGGCAATTTGCACCTGCAAATGCACTTTCTAAGCTACGGATCGATTCAGGCGGAAGTGCGCTTTTTGTGTAACTTCATGGCACAGGTACTGAACACAAAGACCTTTTTGTGCCCTTATCCGTCGGTAGTGCTGGTCTCGGCGCGAGGCGCGCTCTCGGTGGTGACGCTGGAACCGGCAAAGCCCACTTCGCTGCATCTGGAAGGAGACCATCGGCTGGTATGGACTCTTCCTGCCGCTCCTCTGCACCAGCAGACTCTGCGCCTGCACGTCCACTATGAGGGGCACACGGAAAAGGAGGCGGACCCCGTGCAACATGTGGAATACAGGGCTGCCCTGCTTCCGGCGGAGGAAGGTGTCCTGCCGCTGATGCAGCTGCGGGCGGCAGCGCAAAGCGCGGTTGCTATCCTGCTGAACCCCGAGCAACGGTGGCACTTCGCCGAGGACCAGGTGGTTCTGCGTGTCTCGTCCGGCGACCGCAGGTTCAGTGTGTTCACCCTCGCCGCGGCGAAAGCGCTGATGGACTGGAACCGCTTCTCCGGCGACGAGACGGCGGTGTGGACGGCTCGCCTCGCCATGAACAGCGCGATGGATTTTCAGGTGCTCAACGCGCAGAGCAGCAACAGCGGGGCGTGCTGGGACACGATCGACGAACGCAAGCGAGGTTCCGACATCACGGGTCAGCGGCGATTCAGCCTGTACCGCAACGCCCGTGCGATTCAGCAGATGTTGCAGCTGCACCGCGACACGGGTTCCGAGTTGTGCGCACGCGTAGCGTTGAACGGGGTTTCCTGGCTGCTCCTGAAGCGGGGAGCCACCGGCACTTACGACGGCGAGCTGGTGCAGACCGACGGCACCGTGCAGGGAGGCAATGGCAGGGGCATCATGGGCGCGATTATCTCCGTGATGTGCGCTGCCTACAGCCTCACCGAAACCGAAGCCTATATGCACGCCGCCAACCGCCTAGCAGAGTATCTGGTGCGCGATGTCTGCCAGCCGTTGTCGCCCGGCTCGGTGCTGCCCGCCGAGCGGTTTCCGAACCTGCACGACGACGTTTTCGCGGCGGTCGGCGCGGTGGAAGGGCTGGCCCGCCTGTATCGGGCGTACCCGCACGAGTCTGTCAGGGAGGGTGCGCTGAGACTCATGCGGTGGCTGAGCCTGTGGCAGCTGACGACACAGATGGAGGGCATCGGAGAGGCGGGTGAAGTGCTGGCGGGAGAGGGTAGCACCAGCGGGTTCGTGGACGCGAGCATCGAGGCGGCGCGCGGCGCGCTGTGGGCTTTCTCGCTGGAGCGCGATGCCCGCTGGTTTGCCGGTGCAACCCGTGCCCTGCACGCGGCAGCAGGCTACCTGCATCCGCTGGAAGGCTTTCCGGAGACGAAGCTCGCCTATCCCGACCACGTGTACGCGCTGGCGATGTTTATCCGCACCTACCTGCACTGGCTGTTGTCCCTACCTGCGTTCGCGCCGGAGGTGGAGTGTGACCACGACCTGCTTGTCTGTCGCACCGGCAGCCGCATTTTCGTGCCGGAGCCGGGCTTGTGGAGGTCTATCCGCGTACAGGCGCGGGGGTTGGTGGACTGGGTGGCGCTGGTCTGCCCTGCCACGCACGACATCCTGCTGGCTGTACTGACCGACGGCAGCAGCGGCGCGGTGCTGGTGGATGCGGGAGAGCACCGACAGATGGCGACCGACCTCATCGGCGGAAGCACAGGGGCAATCTACCCGCTACACGCCGTGCCCGGCATCGGCAGTGTCGGCGTGTACATCCTGCAGGCATAAACAAATTTCGCGTTGTCACCGCGCGGCGATTCTGCTATAATTCGGCTTTGGACGAGGAAAGGAGGGCGACGACGAGGTGGACGACCAGCTGCACCTGGGCGAGGACGAAAACACGCTGGCGCTACGCCGTGCCTGGGACCGCGCGATGCACACCCTGGCGAACCGCGTGAACAAGCCCTCTTTCGAATCGTGGTTCAAGAGCATGAGACCAGTCTCCTTTGATGGCGAGCGGGTGACCCTCGGCGCGCCCAGCCCCTTTGCCTGCGAGTGGGTGACCAAACGCTACGGCAATCTGGTGCGCGAGGTGCTTTCCCAGCATCTCGGCAAGGCGATAGAGGTGTCCATCATCTACCTGCCCCCTGAGAAGCGTCCGATGCTTGGAGAATCGCCCGTAGAGGAGGCTCCGCCTGCTACACAGCCGGTTACGCTTGCGCTGGAGCCGGAGCCTGTTCCCATCGAGAAACCGGCGCTGAACCCCAAGTACACGTTTGAGAACTTCGTGGTGGGCAACTCCAACCGGCTGGCACAGGCGGGGGCGATGTCGGTGGCGCGCGCGCCGGGCCAGAGCTATAACCCCCTGTTCATTTACGGAGGAGCCGGTCTGGGCAAGACGCACCTGATGCACGCCATCGGGCACTACGTGCTGCAGGCGCATCCCCGCCTGCGCGTGGCTTACCTTTCCGGCGAAACCTTTGCCCAGCAGTATATCACCGCCCTGCGCGAGCAACGCATCGATGCCTTCCGCCAGAAGTACCGCAACGTGGACGTGTGGCTGGTGGACGATATCCAGTTCATCGCCGGCAAGGAACACACCAAAGAGGAGTTCTTCCACACTTTCAACACCCTTTACCAGATGGGCAGGCAGGTGGTATTCGCCAGCGACCGTCCCCCGCGCGAGCTGCACGCAATGGACGACCGATTGCGCTCCCGTTTCGAGGCAGGGCTGATTGCGGACATCGCGCCGCCGGAATTTGAAACCCGTGTAGCTATTTTGCAAAAACGTGCACAGATAGAGGGGATTCAGGTTCCCGACCAGGTTATCTACCACATCGCCTACGCAGTAGAGGGCAATGTGCGCACCCTCGAGGGGGTGTTGATTTCCATCGCCGCCCGCGCCTCCGTGCATGGCAAGCCAATTACCCTGCAGCTCGCCAACGAGGTGCTGGCACGCCACTATGTGGATGAGAAGCAGGTGCATACCGTGCCCACCGAGCAGGCGGTGCTACAGGCAGTGTGCCAGAGGTTCGGACTGACCACACAGGACATTTTAGGCGACCAGCGCAGCCGCGAGGTGTTGATGGCGCGACAAATAGCGATGTACCTGCTCCGCGAGAGGGCGCAGCT
>JAPWUZ010000282.1 GCA_028275265.1 Armatimonadota bacterium
GCCTCTCCGGTGCGCACGATAAGCTCGCTGGGAGAACACGTGCTATCGTCGGGGGGGAAGCGTTTACGCCCCGCGTTGGTTTGCCTGAGCGCGTACGCTACCGGACTGCCTGTGGACAGAACAAAGCTTATCCCGCTGGCGGCAGCAGCGGAGCTGATGCACATGGCAACCCTCGTTCACGACGATGTGGTGGATAACACCACCACCAGGCGCGGTCGCCCAACCGCCAGTGCGGTGTTTGGCAACGGGGTCACGGTGCTAACGGGCGACTACATGCTGGCAAAGGCGATGGATTTGCTGGTGAGAAGCGGAGACCTCTCGATCATCCGCGTCGTGCTTCAGGTTGCGATACAAATGAGCGAGGGAGAGGTACTGCAGATGGTTCATGCCCACGATGTCTCCATCTCAGAAGACGTTTACTTTGACATCATCCGCAAGAAGACGGCGTTGTTCATTCAGGGGTGCTGCCAGACGGGCGCGATGGTCGCCGGAGCACCACAACCTCTTGTAAATGCCCTGTCTCAGTATGGTTATCATATCGGCATGGCGTTCCAGATTGTGGACGACCTGCTGGATTATACAGGTAACCCCGCCCGCATGGGCAAACCTGCTGGGAGCGACCTGCGCGAAGGCAAGTTTACTCTGCCTTTGATTATCGCTTTGCGCGAAGCGGAACCTGCGGACCGCGAGAGACTGCTGCAACTGATCGAGAAACCGCCCAAAGACGGGGAAATCCAGCAGGTCATCGAGGTCATTCACCGTTACGACGGTTTTGCACACGCGCAGTCCGTGGCGGTTCACCATGCGCGTCAGGCAGCGGAGGCGTTGTCGTTACTGCCTGCCGGTGCGATTCGCGATAGCTTGACAGCACTGTGCGACTATGTGGTGCATCGACAGAGCTGAGTGCGCAACAGGCACACCTGCCTGCTTGGGCTTCGCTGTGTTGTCCTTAAAGATGCCCAGCGCGTTGTCTTTCCACCCGACGTCGCTATCGCGGAACACCACATGTTCACACTGTCCGCACCATTCTGCAGGAAAATCTCCCACTCAGGGGTAATCTGTTTCTTGCCTGAGCTTGGTGAACCGGTTAATACTACAAACGCTACCTGAGAGGTGTCCCGCGCCATGAGCCTGTTTGCGACCGAATACGGTTACTTTGCAGATTCAGGCGATGAGTATATCATCACCCGACACGACACTCCGATGCCTTGGGTCAATGTGATTTCCAACGGCGACTACGGCATGGTGGTTTCCCAGCTGGGCAGCGGTTACAGCTGGCGTACACACGCCAGCATGAATCGAATCACGCGATGGGAGCAGGACCTGATACGTGACCACTGGGGGAAGTATCTGTATCTGCGCGATGCGGAAACCGGTGAGTTCTGGAGCCCGACGTGGCAGCCCTGCCCGAATAAGCTCACCGCGTATCGCGTCAGACACGGGTGGGGCTATTCGGTGTTTGAGGGAGAATACGGACGCATCGCGAGCGAGCTCATCCAATTTGTGCCTGTAGGCGACCCCTGCGAGGTTTGGCTGTTGCGCCTGCACAATAAACGCGCTACCGCCCGCCGACTGCAGATATTCTCCTACCTCGAGTGGCTTCTGGGAACTGCCCCTGACTGGCATCGCGAGTTTCGAAGGCTGTTCATCGAAACCCGTTACGTCCCGGCGCATGGCGTGCTGCTGGCGACCAGCGTCATGTGGGACATCCCGGGCAGAGGCAACACGCACTGGAACAGCGATTGGGAGTATGTGGCGTTTCACAGCGTATCGATGACGCCCTGCGGATTCGACGGCGACAAGCGTGCTTTTCTGGGCTTGTATCGCAACGTGGATGCCCCTCGGGCGGTCGTGGAGGGACGGTCAGATGGCACGCAGGGGCGCTGGGGCGACGCCATTGCCAGCCTGCAGGTGGTGGTAGACGTTCCGCCGGGCGAAACGGTGGAGGTGGCTTTTGTGCTGGGGGCGGGGGATAACGAGGCGCATGCGCTCGCCCTTGCGGAAAAGTATCGCCAGCTACCTGTGGTGCATCAGGCACTGCAGGAGACGCGACGGTTCTGGAAAGGGCTGGTGAGCGGTCTGTCCGTGCAAACGCCAGACGATGCGGTGAACGTGATGGCGAACGGTTGGCTGGCGTATCAGGCGATTTCGTGTCGGCTATGGGGTCGTACCGCCTACTATCAAACGGGTGGCGCCTATGGCTATCGTGACCAGCTGCAGGATAGCCTGATATGGCTGCTGTTGGGGCAACCCCAGCGCACGCTGGAGCAGATTCGCCTGCACGCGGCACATCAGTATCAGGATGGCACGGTGATGCACTGGTGGCATCCGATTGCCGAGGAAGGCTTGCCTTCCCGCTACAGCGACGACCTGCTGTGGCTGCCCTTCGTCACACTGCACTATCTGAAGGAAACGGCGGACTTTGCCTGCCTGCAGGAGGTGATTCCGTTTCTGGATGGCGGTTCCGACACACTGTTGGGGCATTGCCTGCGCGCCTTTGAGAAGGCTCTGAGCCGGCGCAGTGAGCGCGGCCTGCCACTGATTCTGCAGGCGGACTGGAACGATGGCATGAACGCCGTGGGCATTGGCGGTAAAGGCGAAAGCGTGTGGATGGCACACTTCCTGCACTACTTGCTGACACACTGGGCGGACCTGTCTATGCTGGACAGCCAAACCGCCGCTCGTTTTCGCGAGGAAGCTCGTTCTCTGCGCGAGGCAGTGAACAAGCACGGCTGGGACGGCAGATGGTACTGGCGGGCAAGCACCGATTCGGGAAGACTGGTTGGTTCGGCAAAAAACACCCAGGGGCGCATCTTTCTCAATGCGCAGACATGGGCGATTATCGCCGACACCGCGCCTCCCGACCGTGCCGAACAGGCATTGCAGTCCGCCCGCGAGCATCTGTACACCGGTTATGGCGCGTTGCTGCTGGCTCCGGCGTACAGCATCCCCGACCCCGAGATTGGCTATCTCTCCCGTTACGCGCCGGGCACGCGGGAGAACGGCGGTGTTTACTGTCATGCCGCGTGCTGGGCGGTGCTGGCGGAAAGCAAGCTGCACGGTGTGCAAGCCGCCTACCAGCTATGGCGCAGTTTCTGCCCGCCGGTGCGCGCCATGGAGCCGGAACGCTATGCTGCCGAGCCCTATGTGATGCCCGGAAATGTGGACGGCAGGGATTCGCCGCATGAGGGCAGGGGAGGCTGGACGTGGTATACCGGCTCGGCAGCATGGTACCTGCGCGCGCTGGTGGAAGGCGTGCTTGGCATCGAGGCGACCCTGGAGGGGTTGCGGGTGCGAGCAGACCTGCCAGAGGATTGGAAAACGTTCCATGTGCAACGGCGATTCCGGGGAGCCGTGTACGACATCGCCGTGCGACGGGCGGAACCCGGCGAGACGTCCTATTGCCTGGTGGACGGTCAGCCCTGGCATGAGCCGACACTGCCCGTATTTGAACCGGGCACAACGCATCGCGTGGAGATTATCGTGCCCTGAGGCGGAGCCGCTGATTACCGCTGAG
>JAPWUZ010000283.1 GCA_028275265.1 Armatimonadota bacterium
CCTGCCTCTGGAGCCGCGTCCGCGCGAAGAGGTGCTTCTCACCGCCGCGCAATCGCTCTTCGCGTGCGCCGTGATTGCCAACCGATTCTTCAGCCGGTTGGAGGCTCTGCTGCTCTTTGTGCTGTTCGCCGTGCAGCTGGTGATACCCAGTATCGCGGCACGTTATGCCTTCACCGTCCTTTACTTCGTGCTGGCGCTGGGATGGATGTTCGCTTATCGCCGCGAGGTCGGGGTGAACTGGACTATCTTCTACCGTCTGTTAAAGCGGCAGCCTGTGGATAAGGAGGTCACCTGATGCGTCGCCTGTTCCGGGCGCGCGAGTTCGGTATCCTGCTGGTGCTGGCGGTGGAAATCGCCGTATTCAGTATCCTGACCCACCGCCCCGACCGCCCGAACCCGATGCTGGACGCCTCGAACCTGCTCGCTACCGTTCGCGACATGACCGTTCTTGCCACCGCTGCGCTTGGCTCCTGTGTCATCATTATTTCGGGTGGTATTGACCTGTCGGTGGGTTCCTGCATTGCGTTGACCTCGGTGGTAACTGCCTATGCCATTGTATCGGGGCATTCGCCGGTGTGGGCGTGCCTGCTGGGCGTATCGACGGCGATGGTGATGGGACTGCTTTCCGCAACCTTCATCACGCGAGCCAAACTGCCTCCTTTTATCGCCACGCTGGGCATGATGAGCATCGCGCGTGGTCTGGCATATCTGGTGACCAAAGGAGCGACCATTCCCATTCCCGATTCGGGCTTTACGCGCGGGCTGGGCAGCGGAATGATACCGCTTCCGGGGCTGTCGATGCCGGTGCCTGTGCTGCTATTGCTGGTGTGCGCGCTGGTCTTTCATCTGTTCCTCTCGCGCACACGCCTGGGGCGTGAAATCTACGCGCTTGGCGGCAACGAGGAAGCTGCGCGTCTGTCTGGAGTGCCGATAGTGCGTTTGAAGTATTTGGTCTACGCGTTGGGCGGTCTGATGGCAGGGCTGGCAGGAGTGATTTTTACCGCGTACTACGGTACGGGGCAATCCACTGCCGCAATGGGCTGGGAGCTGGATGCTATCGCCTCGGTGGTCATCGGTGGGGGGAGCCTCTCCGGAGGGCGAGGCTCCGTTTGGGGAACCTGTATCGGCGCGCTCATCTTTCAGGTGTTGCGCAGTGGTCTGGCGATGGTGGGTGCCTCGGATTACAACCAGCTCATCATCGGGGCGGTCGTGATTGCCGTTGTCGCCTTCGACCAGGTAACCCGAAAGGGGCGCGGGTGACCTCGTCTCACTAAGCAGCCTCAGCAAGGCTCTGCCCACCCAGCCATTTTGCCAGCATCTCCGCCAGCCTTTCACGCTTTACTGGCTTGCTGAGATAGTCGTCCATGCCGGCTTCCAGACAGGCGCGGCGATCACTCTCCATCGAGTGAGCGGTCATGGCAATGATGATGCGGCGTTCACCGGTAGTGCGCTCCGCTTCGCGGATGCGCCGGGTGGCTTCGTAACCATCCATCTCTGGCATCTGCACGTCCATCAGGATTATGTCGTATTGGCTTTGCAGTGCCTTTTTCACCGCCTCCTCACCGTTGACCGCCACATCTACTGTGCAACCCAGGCTCTGCAGCATCTTCACCGCTACCATGCGATTCACCTCATTGTCCTCCGCCAGCAGGACATGGCAGGAGGTGAACCGGAGAGGCATGGAGGTCGCCGTTTCTGCTGGACGATATGCCTCCTGCGCCAAGGGCAGGGTCAGGTCGATCCAGAAAGTGCTGCCTTTGCCCGGCTCGCTTTGCACTCTGATTTGACCACCCATCATCTCTACCAGTTTCTTGCTGATAGCCAGCCCCAGTCCAGTGCCGCCATAGCGGCGGGTGATGGAGCCATCCGCCTGGGTGAACTCTTCGAAGATACGAGACAGGCTTTCGGGTGGAATACCGATACCGGTATCGCTCACGCGGATGCGCAGGTTCGCGCAGCGTCCACTTTCGGTCTCTGTTTCACCCAGATACTCGAGGCCGATAGTGATGCTACCGTGCTCGGTGAACTTCACAGCGTTGCTGACGAGGTTGTTCACAATCTGACGGATGCGCAGTTCGTCGCCGATGACGGCACGAGGCACATCCGGTGCGATGTCTGCATACAGCTCCAGCCCTTTGTTTCGAGCGGGTGAAGCGAACAGCGCGGCAACCTCTTTCACCATCTGAACGGGGTCGAAGGGTTCGGGGTTCAACGTCATGCGCCCGGACTCGATCTTCGACAGGTCAAGGATGTCGTTGATGATGCCCATCAGGGTGTTCGCACTGCCGCGAACCAGGTTCAAGTACTCGCTCTGCTGCGCGTCTAATGGAGTATCTGCCAGCATGTCCAGCACTCCGATAATACCGTTCATCGGGGTACGAATCTCGTGGCTCATGTTGGCGAGGAACTCGGATTTGGCGCGGCTTGCCGACTCGGCTACCTCCGCCAAGCGAGTGGCTTCCGCCAGCGCCTCTTGCAGTTGCCGATTCATCTCCGCCAGCGAGTCTATCATCCTGGCGCGCTCGATGGCGATCCCGGCAATGTGGGCAATAACCTCGGACATCTGCTGCTCGCCTTCGGAGGGATAGTGCTTGAAAGGATAGTATGCGGCAAACACCGCCAGCACCTCTCCCGTGCTGGAGCGTATCGGCAGCGAGTACGAGGCGGCGATGCCATGTTGCTGGGCGATGTGCCGGAAACTGTACCACAGGGGGCTAATGCTGGTGTCGGGTACAATGACCGCTTCGTTACGGAAAGCGGCTGCGCCGCAGGCAGAAGTGGTGTTGCCGATAGGAAGATGGTTCATCAGGCTTCGCAATCTCGCATCGATGTTGGGCGCGGCAAGTAACTTCAGTCTATCGCCAGCAACCGTAAACACGGCACAGCGCGCACCCGTAACCATGGTTTCAAACTGCTCACACAACGAATCCATCAACTGCGTTATCGGAAAGTTACCCGCAATCTTTTCCAGCACGTCCAGTTCGAACTCCAGCAATCCGGCGCGTGTGGTCACCCACTGGTTGTACTCGGATTGACGGCGTGAGTAGAAGACGGCTGTCCCTACCCCGATGGAGAGGATAAGCGCGATGATAAACACTGCAGACGCCGCCAGCCGTAAGCCTGCGAGCCGGTCTGTGAGTTGCGCCAGGGGCATACGGGCGACCACCACCATGGGAGCCCGGGTGGGCAGGGAAGCGTATGCCGAGAGGTAGCCGTTGTGCAATGCTCTGCTGTCCAGTTGTTCTGACACCGTGAGCCGGAAACGCAGGGCATTCATCAGGCCTGGAGACGCTGACACTGCCTCCCTGCTTGAGGGGGATGCAGCGCTACTGAGCAACAGCTGGGGCTGGTCGTCACGCAGGGTGTAGACCTGAATCTCGTACTGCCCTCCAAACAGGCGATGCAGTCTGGCAAGGTCTGCTCGCCATTCGGCGGGGATAGCCCCTTGTTGAGGTGAAGACACCTTTTGCCCTGCTGTCAGAGTGTCCGCCGCGAGTCTGGCTGTAAACAACA
>JAPWUZ010000284.1 GCA_028275265.1 Armatimonadota bacterium
CAGGCAGTGCACCTGCCCAATTTCACCGCCCTGCCCGACTGTGAAGTCGTGGCGCTGGCGGAGATGCGTCCGCAGCTGGCGCAGAAAGTGGCGCAGCGTTTTGGCATCCCGCGCGTCTATACCACGCATAGCGAGCTGTTGTTAGACCCCGACATCGATGCCGTTGCGGTATCGGCGCATTACGTGCATCAGGCGCAGGTGGCAGAAGACGCACTGCAGGCGGGTAAGCCGGTGTTCATGGAAAAGCCAATGGCTCTCACGGTAGAGCGCGCGGAACGCATGTTGCAGGCAGCGCGAGAGGGGGGAGGTCGTCTGATGGTTGCCTACATGAAGCGATACGACGCAGGCATCGAGCTGGCAAAGCAACTCATCGACCAGTACCGCCAGTCTGGCGAGCTGGGCAAACTCTTCTACCTGCGAGCCCGCTGCTTCGGAGGCAACTGGACGGCAGGCAACTCGGCAGCGGTCATCCAGACCGACGAACCTTACCCCAGCGCGCCCAACGAGGCACCCCGGTGGCTACCCGAGAAGTATCACCACAGCTACATCGGCTACCTGCAGGTGTATTGCCACAACGTGAACCTCGCGCGCTGGCTGCTAGACGCTGGCGATGACTGGCAGGTGACAGCCGCCGACCTGGATGACGACGCCTTCACGGGTGTGGCTGTATTGCGGATGGGTGGCGTGCGTGTTTCACTCGAAACGGGGGGACTGGCGGCGCACCAGTGGGATGAAGATAGCCAGGCATACTTCCAGAAGGGATGGGTGAAGGCGACCTCGCCCTCGTTACTGTTGCGTAATGCGTGCGCTACCGTAGAGGTGTATCGTGCAGCAGATGGAGCGGAGTACTCCCGTCTGTTCCCGAAAGAGGGCTGGTCGTGGTCGTTTCAGCGCGAGGCGGCACACTTCATCCACTGTGTGCGCACGGGCGAACCCTTCCGCTCCCCCGGCGAGGATGCGATTCAGGATATACTCATCTTCGAAGCCATCTATCGGAAGTGGCTGGGGATGTGACAAGGAGGGAACTTTGCGTGCATATCCCCGTTCTAATACAACGGGAGCCCGATGCAGCGGACCTTCCCCTGCCCCAGTATGCCACACCCGGGTCGGTGGGGGCAGACCTGTACGCGGCGATAGATGAACCGGTGGTACTGCAGCCCGGTGAGCGTCGAAAAATCAGCACCGGCATCCGCATTGCCCTGCCACCGGGTTACGAAGCGCAGGTACGCCCGCGCAGCGGACTGGCAGACCGGTATGGCTTGAGCATGGTAAACGCTCCGGGCACCATCGATAGCGATTACCGGGGTGTTGTTCAGGTCATACTCATCAACCTGGGGGAGGAGCCGATTACCATCCGTCGAGGCGACCGCATCGCGCAGATGGTGATTGCACCGGTCGCGCGGGCAGTCTGGCAGGAATCCGATGCGCTTCCCGAAACCGAGCGTGCAGAAGGTGGATTCGGTAGCACCGGATTCTCTACGCAAAAGTAGCAAAGAGGTGTGTCCAACATGAAGTTCTGTGACCATTGCCTGGCACCGCTGAGCCAGAACGCGACGCATTGCCCGGAGTGCGGTCTCCCCGTCACCTCCGGCACAGACGATCCACTGCTGATTGCCGAGGAGGAGCGCATGGTCAACCCACGCCTGGCGCACGCCAATCTGTTGCGGATGCGCGGGCAACTGGAGGAAGCCATGCGCGTCTGCGCCGAGGTCCTGCGGCAGTTTCCCGGCAACGTGCATGCTCATGCGCTGATGGGCGACATCCACCGGGACCAGGGCAATTTGGAAGAGGCGGCACAGTGGTATAAACTCGCTTTAGACCTCGCCCCGGATAGCGCGGTAGACCGTCGCCGTCTCGAGCAGGTGCAGCAGGAGCTGGAGCTGCGCCAGAAGGCGCAGAGCCAGTCTCAGGAGGTGGAATACCTGCAGAAGCAAGCGCGAACGCTGCGCATCTTCAGCGCATCGGTGCTGGGAGTGGCAGTGGTTATCGCTATCGGCATCACGTGGGCTTTCCAGAGTCGGATAGCGGGAGGTTCTGCTCCCGCTCCGGTCAGCATCACCACCACCCGCCTGCCGGTGGAGGCATCCGGTGCAACTACCCTGCCTGAGCCCGAAACCAGTGGCGATAACCCTTCAGTCGCACCTACTGCGAATCCACAGCAGCCCGGTGAACCGGTCAAAAAAGAAGATCATCCGCGCACGGAGGATGACCTGCTGGCGGAGAAAGTGAAAGAATGGCTACTCCAGCACGGGATAAAACCCTCTGTGCTGACAACGGCATCTGACCCGCTGGCGAATCACCTGCTCATCACCTTCGGCTATGATTCAGACGCAGGTAAAGACACCATTCACCGCACAGCCTGGCTGGCAGCCGCCGCCGCTTTTGCCATACAACCCGATATCCAGACCGTTCGGGTACGCTGTATGGTACCGGTCAGCACACATGGCGGGGAGAAGGTGCTGGTGCTGGGGTTCGTCGCCGATATCCCGCGCAAGCAGATGCCGCCTCAGCCTGAAGATACTCCCGCGAAAGACATCCCTGCCTTCTTCCAGAACGTGTACTACAACCCCGCGGCGGGGCTGGTACCTGAGGTACGATAGCAAAGTCCATCCACGTTCCATTGCAAACACAAAGTGGAGGGCGAACCTTCTGGCGAGCCGAACCCCTACCAAATCCCCCCGCCCGCGGGGAGGTGTTCACAGATCGGCAGGAGCCTCGCCATCCAACACGGGGACGATCAGGGGCGGGGAAGACCCCACCCCGTTTCGCAGCTACTTTCCAGCAGCCCGCTGCTGCAACCCCTTGAAGAACTCATTCCACATCTGAGCAGCTCGCTGACCAAAGGGCGTGCTGGTATCGGGCTTGAAGGGGTTGAAATCCTTCATCCGGCTGGGGTCAGGCATTCGGAAGCCTCCGCCCGGTCCACCAGGTCCGCCCGGGCGCGCGCCAGCACCGCCCGCACCGCCGCGCGGCATCCCACCAGGTCCTCCGCCGGGTCCGCCCGGTCGCATTCCCATGCCACCGCCTGCACCTGCGCCAGGTCCGCCGAAGCCTCCACGACGGTTGCGCCTTTCGGCTTCAATGCGCGCGATAGCGTTCAGCTGGTCCACGTTCAGCGCCGCCTTGATGCCTTTCAGCGCGTTCTTAGCATCGTCCTGCGTCATCTTCGGCTTGTTGCGGTAGGGTTGCAAAACCGCCAGAATCTTCTTTGCCTGTGCGGGCGTCAGCTTGGTCTTCTGGTCTTTGTCGATCTCTATCAGCGCACGCAGCGTGCTGGTGAGCTGGAAGGTATACTTGTGCGCCTCACGCCACTTGCGCCATGCTTCTATCTGCTTCTGCATCTCCGGGGTCATCTGGAAGCCCCCTGCACCGGGTGGCGGTTGAGCGACAGCTGCCACTGCGGTGATGAGCAGCAGCAACACGCCGGTCCACAGAGCCAATCGTTTCATCACACGTCCCTCCTTCAGGTTTTTAGGTTACTCGTAACGCAATG
>JAPWUZ010000286.1 GCA_028275265.1 Armatimonadota bacterium
CTCCACGGTATCCGCACCAAGCGCACGCGCCTCCTCCAGACCACGTATCAACGCGCGGTATTCCGCCACGTTGTTGGTGGCGATGCCGACCGATCCGCTGATTTCCTTCACCGGCTCGCCGGCGTCATTGCACAGCACCACGCCAATACCCGCTTGACCGGGGTTGCCGCGCGACGCCCCGTCGATGTATAACTTCACAGCCCCAGCTCCCCCGCGATGGTGGACATGGCGTTGATAACGTGTTGCACGTGTTCTTCGAACGGCAAGCCAATCTCTTCCGCGCCCTTCAGCAGGTCCTCGCGGCTCACTGCCCGCGCGAACGCTTTGTCCTTCATCTTCTTGCGCACCGCCGCCACGTCCACCTCCGCCAGCTTCTTGTTCGGGCGCACCAGCGCCACCGCGGTCACGAAGCCGGTCAGCTCGTCGCAGGCGAAAAGGGTATGTTCCATGCGCGTCTGGCGGGGAATGCCCGTGTGGTCGGCGTGCGCCCCGACGGCACGAACCACCTCCTCCGGATAGCCGCGCTGCCGCAATATCTCCATGCCCACGAAGGGATGCTCCTCCAGGGATGGGTGCTGTTCGTAATCCATGTCGTGCAGTAGTCCGACGATGCCCCACAGCTCCTCGTCCTCGCCCCAGAGACGGGCGTAGTAGCGCATACACGCTTCCACCGCCAGCGCGTGGCGGCGCAGGTTCTCGGTCTGTGTGTACTCGCAAAGCAGGTTCCAGGCGTCCTGTCGATTCATTCTATCCTGACCTCACCCCAGTGTGCCCAATCCCAGCCGTAGTCGCCCAGCGAGTCGCCCACCAGCCGCAGAAGCACCACCTGACCTTGCCACTGGCTGAGCGGCACTTCAAACGGTATCCACCCCTCGCCGGGCAGCACGGTTCGGTTCCACATCTCCCTGCCGTTTACCTCCACACTGAAGCGCACGCCGTTGGATTTACCCTCTGCCCCGTCCCGGATGCCCGCAAATCCGCGCAAGACCGCTGGTTGCGAAGGCAGCCTCAACAGGAAGGCGACATACGACTTGCCGTGCGGTGGGGGATGGGCGGAGAAGCCGCGTTTGGCAACACCTGAACAGACGCCGGTGCCCACACTCGCCTGCAGGAACCCTGTGGGTACCGCAACCGCGCCCTGTAACTCCAACCCACTCTGAAACGCCAGCTGCGTCAGGTCAGCGGGAACAGCCAGCGATTTGGGTTCGGCATAGAGTAAGGTTACAGCGCCTCCTTCGGGGGGTAGCAGGAAGCGGTAACGCCGCGCCGCGACCGACTGCCAGCGTGCCACCGCCCCGTTCAGGAACGCCAGACGCGGTTGTTGGGGAGAGTAGACCTCCACTGGCATCGGTTGCGTCGGCAGTGCCGCCACGCGCGGGCGTGTCCAGTACCCCCAGTCGAAATCGGGGGAACCTTTGGGTCCCGGGTGCGCCCCCAGTCGCAGGCGGATGCGCTGTCCACGAAGTGCGCCCAGGTTCAACGTGAGTTCCTGCGGGGTGTTGCCGGTGACATGCCGCTTCGCCGACAGGGATCCGCGCGCGCCAAAGGCGGTTACCGTGAACGTGATGCCATCGCTGCGTTGGGCGGCATCCGGCGAAGTGTAGCCCACTCCACTTCGGAACACACAGGTGCGGTCGGCGGGTAGAGTGAGCGTATACTCCAGCCAGACACTCTTCCCAACGTCACGACGGTACGGTGGGTGCATGAAGATGCCATCGCCATAGGGACGTGCGACCGCGCCCGTCTCGTGTTCCACGATGTAACCTTCACCCACCTTACCCGCAACTGCGTAGCGGATGTTCTCACGAAGGTCTTGTAAAACCGCAATCGCCTCTTCGCGCGGCTCGAAGGCAAAACGTGCCCACTCTGGCTGTTGAACCGTAGCGGCGGCAAGCATGAGATTCTCTGGCATCTCATGCACGTGCAGAGCGTTCAGGTCGGGTGCAGTACTCACCCACACGTAACTCGCATCCGGGTTCAAGCCCAACATTCCCCGCTCGTTGTAGGCAAGCCAGTGGGGGATAGAACCGCCCGCCTGCGCTCGCGTGACGCCCTCGATGCGCCGCGCGACAATGCGACGCATGCCACCCTTTTGCGCCTCCAGGCAGACGCCGGTCGGCTCGCGGCGGTAGCGGGCAGTGCCACCATCAGCCGTGCGGTACGCGAAGAGAGTATGGGCATCCCAGCGGGCGGGGGTGTAATCGGGCACAGGACGATGCTGCTGGAACCAGCGCGCTTCGCCCCAGAGGATTTGCATGGTGGTATCGGGCTGAGTCGCCTGCTCGCGCGACAGCCACCCAAAGGTGGGCAACACGCCGAACCGTTCGTAGGCGGTGCGCCACGCGACATAAAGCTGCCACATCTGCGAACTCACCATTCCGAGATAGCCGTACAGGCGGGTGTGGGGCACCAGTAAGCTCGAACTCACCGGGTGCGCCATGCGCACGTAACGCATGTCCGCTTTGGAGTCGGCGGCATTGATACCCCAGACGTGCCGTTGCGCGAACTGCTCGTAGCGGAATGAGACCTCGTTCAGCCCTTCACCAGACAGCGCTATTTCGGGCAGGGCATCCCGCAGCTCGCGGTGCAGTGCCAGGTTGCCCTGCATGGCGTTCATGCCGTCAATGATACCATTGCGGTCGTTGTAGATGCATAGCGTTTGGTCCAAATGTAGGGCGTCGGGTTTCAGCAGGCGGCACAGCTCCACCATGCGCTTCACGAACAGCTCTCGCCATGCCTTCGCCGCGGGGTTGATGTAGGCGAACTTGATGGGCGGGTCGGCGCGTTGCCAGTCCCAGTACAGCGGCTCGCCGCGGAACGGGTCGCGGAAGTGATAGGGTTTCATCTGTTCGTACACAGGGTTCTCGGGCGTGCAGCCGAAATAGTTGACGTGCAGCATTATCCGAAAGCCCAGCCGACGCGCCTGTTCCATCCGCTGCGGGAAATCCTCGCGCGGGGTGTAGTCGGGATAGTTGCGGTCGTAGCCGTCTCTGCGCCAGTCGGGGATGTATAGTAGCGTCTGACGCGGGTTTAGCCGCTCTGCCAGCGCCCGCATTTTGTCCATGTCGTCGCCGTTGTCGATGATGACCGTCTGGATGTCGTCCACCCAGCCGGGTTGCGTGCGTCGCAGTGCCGCCAGCCCGAAGGTCTTTTCTGCCCACCGCCGGTACATCGCCGCGCCGTGCAGCCAGCTGCCCGAATAGGCACGGATGCGCCACCGTACCGACTCTGCCTGCTGGATTTTGTCGAAGGGGGCGGTACACCACGTCTCGAAGCCCACCCAAAACTGTCGGCTGCGGTGCTGCACAAAAAGCCGCTTGAAGCGTTCTGCGTTGTCTTCGGCATAAATCAGGAAACCGCCGCGTTTGCCCTGTATCAACACAAACTGCGCTTCCCACTCCATCGGGTAGTTGAACTGCATGGGCTGGAAGTCGCTGTCCGCGCTGAGGCGTAGCCCGCTGTAGCCGGGAACCAGCAGCTCGCAGCTATC
>JAPWUZ010000287.1 GCA_028275265.1 Armatimonadota bacterium
GAGATTGCCCGGGCGCAGGCGGCGGTTGCCGATGCGGAAGCGCGGCGCAAGCAGGCGGAGGTAGACCTGAGGCGTACCCGGCAGCTGTTCGAGGCAGGCGCGTTGAGCCTCGCCGATGTGGAGAAAGCGGAGACCGCGCTGGAGTCCGCACGCGCAGCGGAAGATACGACGCGGGCGCAGCTCGCCTTGGCTAAACAGCCTGCCCGTTCCGAAGAGATTAAAGCCGCGCAGGCGGAGGTCCAATCCGCCCGAGCCAGTTTGGAACAGTCGGTGAAAGCAGCGCAGGCGAACCTGCAACTCCTGCTACGCAAACCCCTGCGTGAGGAGGTGGAGGTGGCTCGAGCGCGGTTGCGACAGGCGGAGGCGAACGTGCGTCTGGTAGAGGAACGCCTGAGGCAACGGGATGTGCTGGCGCCGATTAGCGGGATAGTAGTACGGCGCAACGTGGAGCCTGGGCAGAGCGTGCTGCCCGGTGCCAGCCTGATGTCCATCGCCAGCATGGAGCGGGTGGAAATCCTGATGGAGACCGATGAAAGCAATATCCCCCGTCTTTCCGCTGGGCAGAGCGCAGTGGTGGTCGTTCCAGCCTATCGCGAACAGCCGTTCCGCGCGGTGGTGACGCAGGTCGGTCCTGAGATCGACAGCCAGCGCGGGGTGGTTACTGTGCGCTTGAGACCGGTGCAAATACCTTCCTTCCTGCGCCCGGATATGACCGTGGACGTCAGCGTAGAGGTGAAGCAGCTGAAGGCAGTCACCACCGTGCCGGTCACTGCAGTGGTGTCGCGCAGCGGAGACTCCGTGTTCGTCGTTGAGAACGGCAAAGTGCGCGCGAAACCAGTTCGAGTGCTGGCGAGGGGGGAAGAGACGGTAGCTGTCGAGGGACTGTCATCGGAGGATTTAGTGGTGAAACAGGCGTTGCGCGTGAAAGAGGGACAAAAAGCCACACCACAGCTGGCAGCAGGAGGTGCGCGATGATTGACCGCTTCTCGCTGAGTGTAGCGATACGTCACCTGCGGTATTACAAGGGACAGACGCTACTCACCATGGGCGTGGTGGCGGTGAGCGTCACGCTGATTATCTTTCTGGGCGCACTCATTGGGGGACTCCAGAAGCGGCTGATTAGCAGTGTTACCGGAGCGATTCCGCATGTGGTGGTGCGTCAGCCGGAGCGCGAGCCGGTAGCAGCGTGGGAGGTCGCCAGTGCCGATCAGCCGCTGTACTTGGGCGAACGGGTGAAACTGCAGCAGCAGAAGCGCAAGATCGAGGACTGGCAAACGTGGGAACAGCGATTGCCCGCGTTCAGCGACAACATCCGCGCGGTATCGCCGGTGGTGGAAGGACAGGCGTTTGTCAGCCGCAGTGAGAAACGTAAAGCCGTCAGCGTGGTGGGCATGTTCCCCGAAAAGCACAACAACGTGGTGGATGTGCAGTCGAAGCTGGTGCGGGGACGCTTCTTTGGGCTGAACGGCGGCGAGGCAGCAATCGGATTCAAGCTGGCGGATGAGTTTGGGGTAGACCTGGGCGACAAACTGCGCGTGGTGAGCGCAGAAGGCAACGTGGCGTCCTACACTGTAGCAGGGATTTTCGACACCGGCTTCAACGCGGTCGACAGCGGCACGGTGTTCGTGCCCCTGCGAGATGCCCAGAGCCTGTTCGGAGTCGGCAACGCGGTGACCACGATTGGGCTGAAGCTGAACCGCATTTTCGAGGCAAAAGACCTGGCGCAGCAGATAGCCCTGCAGGTTCCGTATGAGACGCGCTCGTGGATGGAGGACAATCAGCAGCTGCTGAGCGGCTTGCGTGCGCAGTCGCAATCATCCAATCTGATACTGGTGTTTACCACCATTGCGGCTGGGTTCGGCATCGCCAGCATCATGATTACGTCAGTGGTCACCCGGCTGCGCGAAATCGGCATCCTGAAAGCCATTGGCGCGACCAATCGGCAGATTCTGCAGATTTTTGCCATTGAAGGCACGTTACTGGCGTTCTTTGGGGCGATTGCGGGGGCGGTGCAGGGCATCGTCCTGAGCCTCGCGCTCTACAGTATCCGCACGCAGGTGAGCGAAACAGGACGCACCGCCGAAGTGTTCCCCTTCGACCTGACGGCAGATTTGGTGATTCGTGCCATCGTCATCGCAGTGGTGGTGGGCTTAGTCGCGTCGTGGTATCCGGCATGGCGGGCGGCAAGGGTGAATGCGATAGAGGTGATTCGGGGGGTGTAGGATGGAAACGAGCAACGGCGAGATTGTGTGTGAGTTACGCCACGTGGATAAAATCTACGAGGGCGCTGTGCCCACCCCGGCCCTGCTGGACATCAACCTGACGGTGCGCCGCGGCGAGTTTCTGGTGGTGCTGGGCGCATCTGGTTCGGGGAAAACTACCCTGCTGAACGTGATGGGCCTGCTGGATACGCCCACTTCTGGACAGGTGTGGCTGGCAGGCAGAAACGCGGCAACCCTATCCGAAGAGGAGCGAGCTGCATTGCGCAGCCGCTACATGGGATTTGTGTTCCAGTTCCACTACCTGCTGCCGGAGTTCACCGTGCTGGAGAACGCGCTGCTGCCCTGCACTATTGTGGGCAAAGCGATGGCAGAAGCCAACCGGGAGCGCGTGACGGAGCTGCTGGTGCGGGTAGGACTGGGCGACCGGCTGAACTATCGCCCTGCGCAGCTGTCAGGTGGTCAACAACAGCGGGTGGCTATCGTGCGGGCACTGGCGAACAATCCTGAGCTGGTACTGGCGGACGAACCCACTGGCAATCTGGACAGCAAGAACGGTTTCGCCGTGTTCGAGATGATGCGCTTCATGAACCGGCAGACGGGAACCGCCTTCGTAGTGGTCACTCACGAAGAGCGACTGGCACAGGAAGCCGACCGCGTGGTGGTGCTGGAAGACGGCAGAATCATCAAAGAGGAGCTGCAACGTCCCGCCCTTACGCATGAGCTGTAGAGACTCTTTCTTTTACTGCGGAAAAGATGTCCCGCAGACAGGAAGATGACAAAGCAATCGCCCCGCCAGGGGTATGGGCTGTTAGAATCGCCCCTTGCGGGCATGCGATGCTCGGTCGCCGCGCGCAGGGTGAGTTTTGGAACAGTTGACATCTTTTTCCTCCTACAACGTCGGAGATGTTGGCTGAAAACTCCGTGAGGCAACCCCAGCCCGACTCTCCAGTCTGCTACGGCGATGGCTCGCGCTCCAGCTTCTGCTTGTCGATGATGTCGCAGGGGATGGGAACCAGTTTGGGAACCGGTTCGCCACGCAGATGCTTTGCCACCATCTCCACCACCGTGCTGCCGATTTTGCGTGGAAACTGCACGGCGTCCGCCTTGAGTGCGCTGCCCCGCAAGATTTCCCGCCGCGCTTCGGGGTCGCCGTCGTAGCCGACGATAACCACGTTGGTGCGCCCCATGCTCTCCACCGCTTTCAGCGCGCCCAGCGCAGTGCTGTCGTTAATCGCGAAAATGCCTGCCAAA
>JAPWUZ010000288.1 GCA_028275265.1 Armatimonadota bacterium
CGGTTTCTCGGCACCGTCGATGTAGATGCGCAGAACCCCCTTCGGGTTTGCCGACCAGATGCGCACGATGACGCCCGGACCTGGGATGTCTGCCATCACCATCTCCCTGCGCCCGTTGCGCTCCTCGATACGGATATACTGGCCGGCGTCTCCGTTGGCGAACCAGTCTACCTTCTTCCCGTCCACAATGCGACTGGCGCGGTCATAGCTGGATGCCTGTTTGCACTGTTCGCCCTGAAGGGGTTTGATGCTCAGCGCGCTGAGGTCTATCATCTGCTTCAGCAGGTCGGATAAGGTAACCGAAGGTGCGGACAACGCCTGCACGGTAAACAAAGCTGCCCCTGCGACCAGCAGGCACAACACCCTGCAACTTCTCATGTCACTGTTCCTCCCCCGGAATGTCTGCACTCTGTTTGAGCAGTTCTTGGCACGCAGGCCGGTCTCCTGCAGGAGAGGAGCACCTTATCCACCTGCCTGCCGGGGGACATTCAGGGAACCTGCGGCTTGGCAGGAGCCTTGCTTCCTCTGGAAAAGGCGGCTGAGGTTTGGTGGCTACACCCACGCGCCGTACACCAGCACCAGATTATCACGGTGTATGACCTCATCGGCGCGCTTGAAACCAAGCCTTTGCTCAATCTGCGAGGTCTGGCAACCCGCGATGCGCGACAGTTCCTCACTGCTGTAGTTCGTAAAGCCGCGGGCGAATACAAATCCCTTTTCGTCACGCACCTCCACGACCTGTTGGGGGAGGAAATGACCCTCGCAGGAGAGCACGCCTGCCGGAAGCAGGCTTTTGCCATCGTTAACGATACGTTCTCTGGCTCCTTCGTTGACGATGATTGTGCCTGCAGCGGGCAGACCATACGCCAGCCAGCGTTTGCGATGACACAGTTTGCGGGGCAGGGGACGGAAGACCGTTCCCACAAATCCATGCCCGCGACAGATGTGGTGGATAATTCCCTCGTGTCTGCCGTGCGCAATCACCATGGTCACGCCGGAGGTAGTGGCAATCTGTGCTGCCTGCAGCTTGGTAATCATCCCACCGGTTCCCATGCGCGTGCCGCTACCGCGTGCCATGCGCCAGATGTTTTCGTCCAGCCGATGCACCTCGCGCACCAGTCGGGTATAACGCCCGCGCTCGTCGGGCTCGTAAAGTCCTTCCACGTCCGAGAGCAGGATGAGCAGGTCGGCGTCCAGCAACGAAGCGACCATCGCCGCCAGAGTGTCGTTATCGCCAAAGCGAATCTCCTCGATGGCGACGGTATCGTTTTCGTTGATGACAGGCACAACTCCCATTTTGAGCAGTTGCTGCAGGGTATTGCGGGCGTGCAGAAACCGCTGCCGTTCGCCAAAATCCTCACGGGTGAGCAGTACCTGGGCTACGGGCAGGTCGTACGCGGCGAAAGCCGCCAGATACGCCTGCATCAAGACGGGCTGACCGATAGCCGCCATCGCCTGCTTGAGGGGCATGGTAGCACGCATTTGATGAGGGACAGTTTGACCGGCATAGTTTTCCCACTGGTCGATGCCTGCACGGATAGCGCCGGAACTGACCAGCACCACATCAGCGCCCGAACGATGCTCCGCTGCACACTGCATGGCGAGCGAGGCGATGTATATGCGGTCTAAAGCACCGGTCTCATCCGTCAACGTACTTGTCCCGACCTTGATAACAACCCTTCGGTAAGCCATTACGAGGTTTCCCAGTGCTCCTCGTCGATGAAGTCAAACTCCTCGTCACCGATGCGCACGGTGTCGCCGTGCTGGATGCCTGCTTCGCGCAAACGCTGCAGCACGCCGATACGCTCCAGCTTGCGATGCAGGCGACGGACGGCTTCCTCGTTCTCTAAATCGGTCATTTTCACCATGCGCTCGATGCCCTTGCCCTGAACCTCAAACTCGTGTTCGCCGGTCTGTTCCACATGCCACGCCCGTTCATCCTGCCGCGGAGCACGAATCACCACCATCTCCTCCACCGGCGTTGCTGGCGGTGGGATGGAGTCCAGCAGTTCTGCCAGATGGTATACCAGCGACTGTACGCCTTCTCCCGTCGCGGCAGAGATGACGTGCACCGGATAGCCCCTCTCGCGCAGGGCGTCTCGCACGCGGTCCCTGAGTTCAGGGGGAGCCACGTCCGCCTTGTTCAGCGCAACCACCATCGGTCGGCGCAGCAGGTCGGGGTCGTACAACTCCAGTTCGCGCTGAATCACCTCAAAATCCTGCAGGGGGTCCCGTCCCGTCATGCCGGAGATGTCCAGCATGTGCACCAGCACACGACATCTTTCCACGTGGCGGAGGAACTGATGTCCCAGCCCTTCGCCCGCGTGTGCGCCCTCGATAAGCCCCGGCAAATCCGCCACCACGAAGCTGCGTCCCGGCTCCACGAAGACGACGCCCAGATTGGGTACCAGGGTGGTGAAAGGATAGTCCGCAATCTTGGGTCTGGCGGCGGAGATACGCGAGATAAGGGTAGACTTCCCCACGTTGGGGTATCCGACCAGCCCCACATCCGCCAGCAGTTTCAGTTCCAGCCGGAGTCTGCGCCTCTCGCCCGGCTCGCCCTTCTCGGCAAAGCGGGGAGTCTGCTGTGAAGGGTTGGCGAAGTAGGCGTTTCCATGCCCGCCACGACCGCCCCGCGCTACCACCACGCGCTGCCCGGGCTGTACCAGGTCTGCCAGCCACTCGCCGGTCTCCTCATCATAAACCACTGTGCCGACCGGCACACGCAGCTCGCAGTGTTGCCCATGCTTGCCGTGCCGCAGGTTGCTTCCGCCGTTGCCGCCACGCTCCGCACGATAGTGGCGCTGGAAATGGTAGTCCAGCAGGGTGGTTAAGCGCTCGTCCGCGACGAGCACCACATCGCCGCCGCGTCCACCATCCCCGCCAGAGGGACCTCCACGCGGTACATACTTCTCCCGCCGGAAAGCGACGCAGCCGTTCCCGCCATCTCCAGCCTGAACCTCGATGGTGACTTCGTCGACAAACATCATCTACCTCGAATGCACGAAAAGGCTCGCGCAGCGGCGAGCCTTTTCATTTGCTCATCACCCTGCCGATTTATGCAGTCACAGCTTCGGCAACGGGCACCACACTCACACGCCGGTTCTTCTTGTCGTGGCTTTCGTATTTCACCACGCCGTCGACCAGCGCGAACAGGGTGTAATCACCGCCCATGCCCACGTTCTTGCCGGGCTTGAATTTGGTGCCTCGCTGGCGGATGATGATGCTTCCCGCCTTCACGAACTCACCAGCGTATTCCTTCACGCCGAGGCGCTTCGATTTGCTATCTCGCCCGTTGCGGGAACTCCCGACACCTTTCTTGTGTGCCAATTGAACTCACCTCACTCTACGCTTCGATGCTCTGTACGCGAAGAACGGTCTGCCACTGCCGATGTCCGTAGTGACGCCGCTCGTTCTTCTTGGGTTTATAGGTGAACCCGATAATCTTCCTGCCTTTCACA
>JAPWUZ010000289.1 GCA_028275265.1 Armatimonadota bacterium
CAGGTGCAGTAGGGGGTGAGTTGCGGTGCCGGTGAGTAGGCTTTTTCGTTTCATTCTCTGGAACGACATGCACGTTCGCGCAGCGGAGGTACCTTTGGGGCAACCACGAGGAGCGGGAAATCACCATCCAGCTGCAAAATGCGAAAAGACCCGCTAGCCGACGAGAAAGGCTACGTGTTTACCACGAGGTTGGAGCTGGTACATGGAAAGAGGTGGCGAATTAGGGGTACCGACGCGCTACCCAACGACTCGGCGGGAACCTTGCCCTCCAGCCGGTTCTAGCACCCTGCTCTTCAGATGGATTAACAGCGCGGCGATATCGGAGGGGCGCACGCCCGGGATTCGCGATGCCTGTCCCACACTGCGGGGACGCACCCGCGAAAGTTTCTCTCTTCCTTCATGCGAGAGACCGCGCACCGTGCTGTAGTCCATATCTTCGGGGATAAGCAACCCCTCCAGCCGCTGGTGCTCCGCGACTTGCTGTTGCTGCCGTCGCAGGAAGCCCTCGTACTTTGCTGCCAGTTCGATTTGCTCCGCCACCTCGCGCGAGGCAGGCTCGTCCACGGGCACCAGTTGCAGCAAGGTCGCATAGGTCACCTCCGGACGGCGCAGCAGGTCATAGAGGCTGGTGGGTCCGTCCACCGGCGCGAGACCGTGTTCCTGCAACAGCGGGTTGTGCTTGCCCGTGATGACGGTTTCCTGCAACCGGCGCGTTTCGCGTTCTATGGCATCCCGCTTGGCGGTAAATCGTCTCCATCGCTCATCATCCACCAGTCCCACCTGCCTGCCAATCGGTGTCAGGCGCAGGTCGGCGTTGTCGTGGCGCAGGGCAAGGCGAAACTCCGCCCGCGCGGTCAGCATCCGATAGGGGTCTTGCACGCCTTTGGTAATGAGGTCGTCAATCAGCACGCCGATGTAGCCGGTATGTCGCTCCAGCACCATCGGCTCGCGCCCCTGCACGAACAGCGCGGCGTTGATGCCCGCCACCAGCCCCTGTGCCGCGGCTTCCTCGTAGCCGGACGTGCCGTTGATTTGCCCCGCGAGGAAAAGCCCCTGTACCTCGTGCGTCATCAGCGTGGGCTTCAGCTGGTCGGGGTACACCATGTCGTACTCCACCGCGTAGCCCGGGCGAATCATCACCACCTCTTCCAGTCCGTGCAGGGTGCGCAGGAAAGCCAGCTGCACCTCTTCGGGCAGGCTGGTGCTCATCCCCTGCACATACAGCTCGTTCGTGTCCCAGCCCTCCTGCTCGAGAAACACCGGGTGCGAATCTTTGTCGGGGAACCGCACGATTTTGTCCTCAATGGAGGGACAGTAGCGCGGACCCACGCCGGTAATCCTGCCGCCATACAGCGCGGAGCGGTGCAGGTTTTCGCGGATGATGCGATGGGTCTCTTCGGTGGTGCGCGTTTGCCAGCAGGGCAATAGCTCGCGCGGCGGGTTCAGTCGGTCGTGGATGAACGAGAAGGGTGGCGCGTCGGGGTCGGAGGGCACCACCTGCACGCGCGAAAAATCCACGCTCTCTTTAGCGACACGGGCAGTGGTACCGGTCTTGAATCGTCCCAGCCGAAAGCCCAGCTGGCGAAGCGACTCCGACAGCCCGACGGAAGGTGGCTCGCCCGCCCTTCCCGCGCGGATTTGCTTCTCGCCAATATGGATCAAGCCGTTCAGAAACGTACCCGAGGTGATGATAACCGCTTTCGCCCGTAGCTCCTGCCCGTCCTTGAGGCGGATACCCTCCATCTTGCCCGCGTGTGCGACAACCTCTATCGCCTCGCCCTGTATCAGGTGGATGTTCGGCTGCGACTCCAGCACGGAGCGCATGTAGCGCGGGTAAAGCTGTTTGTCAGCATGGGCGCGAAGGGTCTGGATAGCTGGTCCCTTGCCCGTGCCCACAAAGCGGATGTGCGTCAGGTTGAGGTCGATGGCGATGCCCATCTGCCCACCGAGGGCGTCGATCTCGCGCACCAGATGCCCCTTGGCGGGTCCCCCAATAGAACAGTTACAGGGCATGTGCGCTACCCGCGAGAGGTCGAGCGTGATGACAGCGGTGTGACAGCCCATTCGCGCCGCTGCCAGCGCCGCCTCACACCCCGCGTGCCCTGCACCTACCACGACGATGTCGAACCTGTTCTCGCTCATCTCCCGCGCTGCTTCCAGAATATCGCAGGCGTATTATACCCGATTCTGGCGCGCAAGGCGCGGGACTATTCCGGCAGGCGAATCGTGGCAATACATACCTGTTAAAAATGCCGGAATCTTTTTTCATCTTCTCCGCTATATTGACAGGTTCTGCCGGACGTGCTATATTGCTTCTGGCGCAAAAGCGGTATCTTGTTTTCACACGCTTTGCTCCAATCTCAGTTTGCGAAAGGAGGTTCCATACCGTGCGAAAATGGCACGCGCTTCTGGTTGCGGCATTCACGCTGTGTGCGATGCCGACCTTAGCCCAGCTCCTCACCGACTTTGAGGGCTACCCGCTGGGTGCTAATGGACAGGTGATGTTCCGCGTACCAAACTTCTCAGGTTCTACGGCAGGCTTTCTGGAGTCATCACCGAACCTGGCAGCCATCAGCAACGAGCAGGCGCTGTCCGGCACGCAGTCGTTGAAGGTGTCGTTCCAGTTCAAGGCGGCGCAGACCAACCCCTGGGTGCGCCTGACCACGTTCGGTGCAGCAAGCCTACCGAACCCCATCATTTCGGTGACCCTTCCGTTCAGCCTGTGGGTATACGTGCCCGCGGGAACGCCTGATTTCCGCTTGACGCTGGGATTGCGGGAGACCAACCCGACAGGACCTATTGGTGGAAACGGCGGCACGTCGGGCGCTATTGAGTTTGTGGGCGCACCATCCAAATCGGGCAACGCACCCGCTGGCAAACTGATTACCACCAAGGGGCAGTGGGTTAACGTGGTATTCGACATTCCGAACGAGCCTGTGGTGGGCTTCACCGGCAACGGCATTCTGGAGTCGACCACGGGCAAAGCGGTGCTGGAGTGCCTTGCCATCACCCCGGCCGACAGCAGCGTCGTAGGGCCCTATACTTTCTATCTGGATAACCTGGCGGTCGTGCCCGAGCCGTCCACCGTCGGCGTGCTGGGGTTGGGGCTGGCGGGTCTGCTGTTGCGAAGACGCCGTTCCGCTTAACCCTGTGTGTTTATCATGAGCCGCCCGCCACAGGCAGGCGGCTTTGTTGTTCGATACAGGTAAAGCCGCGGTTGCTGACGAATCTTGCAACGGAAGGGAGGCGAACACCATGCTCGCGCTCATCGGCGGCACCGGTATGAGTGAGTTGCCGGGCTTCACGGTAGAGCGTAAGCGCGTGCCGTGTACCCGCTACGGCGAGGCAACGGTGCTGGAGGGGCATTTGAACGGCATCCCACTTGTTTTCCTCCCGCGACACGGCGAAGGACACACCCTGCCCCCGCACCGTATCAACTACCGTGCGAACATG
>JAPWUZ010000290.1 GCA_028275265.1 Armatimonadota bacterium
GGCGAAGGGTGTGGTGCCCACGCCGCACGGCGAGGTCAAAATCGCGTTGTTCCGTGAGGGCGAGCAGATACGTGCGCAGGTCACCGTGCCGTGTGGGACGGTCGCCGTCATCGCAGGGAAGGAGTATGGCGAAGGTCAGCATGAGGTGAGAATGTAACCATCATGAAAAACTGCTGGTTGGTTCTCATCATGGTCAGCCTGTCGCTTGGGGCGGGTGCGGCACCGACCATCGGCATCCTGCAGTTTGGACAGGGCAAACCTACCTTGCAGAAAGCCCTTCAACAGGCAGTGCCGCAGGCGCGGGTGGTGCTGGTCTCTGCGGAAGACTTCGCCGCGGGACGTATGGCTGAAGGGGTTTCGGTGCTGGTGGTGCCCGAAGCGCACCGCCTGCCCGCTATCGTTGGAGAGCCGTTGCAACGGTGGATACGCGCGCGCAAAGGCACGTTGTTCCTGAGCGACGTGGTGCCGTTGCAAACATGGCTGTATTCGGCAAAAGGACGCTGGGTGGAACGCGAAGAAGCACTGAAAACCGTGTCTACGTGGCGTGCGCTGTGGCAGGCGTCACTGCCCCCCGAATCCGAATGGCGACGCAGCACCGACTCGCCCCAGATAAACACCTCCTGGTCGCTGGTAGATACCCCGCACGGCAAAGGCTGGCAAATCCGCGTGCCCAAACTGACTAGCTGGTGCACCTACGACATCCGCGTTGAGCAGCCTTTCCGCGACGGCGAGAGCCTGATGCGGTTCTGGGTGAAAGGCGACACAAAAACCCGTGCGCTCTCCATCGAGTGGCGCGAGCGCGACGGCTCCCGCTGGGTGGCAACCGTACCGCTCACGCCCCAGTGGCGCGAGGTGGTGCTTTCTCCAGAGCAGTTCGCCTACTGGCACGATAACCCCTCCAAAGGGCGAGGCGGTGCGGGCGACCGCCTCCAGCCGCAAAACGCCGTAGAAATCTCTATCGGACTGGCGCACAGCTTCGCCGCATACCCGGCAAACACGCCGCTGGAAGCGACCATCGCGGACATCCGTATCGGCAGGCAGACGCAATCGCTGCCTGCGCTGGTGGAGTTCAATTTAGAGGGCGTCGCCCCGTGGTATAAGTTCTACACCGACTCGCGCGGGCGATTATGCAGTGTGATGCGCTACCGCGCGGTGGGCATCGGCGGCGACGCGCCCGGCAGACGCATCGTGACACCGCTGGGCGAACGTTGCTGTCTGTTCGTCAGCACGCGAGGCGATACCGAAGGGGCAATATGGGCTTGGCTACCCACCCGAGAGGCAACTGCTTCG
Organism: Armatimonadota bacterium; assembly: GCA_028275265.1. GTDB lineage: Bacteria > Armatimonadota > HRBIN16 > HRBIN16 > HRBIN16 > HRBIN16. Next base: position 1,291 of record JAPWUZ010000290.1, read on the forward strand.
AACCTGGCTGCGGTGCTGCGTCCGATGCTTCAGGGCTGGCATCTGCTGCGGGCGGGCACAGAGCAGTTCGGATACTGGCAGGGCGAAGCGGTGCAGTATGGTGCAGAGGTGGCAAACTGGCGGGCACAACCCGTCTCCCTTCGCCTGAGCGCAGAGATAACCAGCAACGGCAAGCACCCGGTGCGCCAGCAGATGACGGTGCAACTGCAGCCGGGCGAACGCCGCAAGATACTCTTCCCAGCCAAGGAGCTGCCTGCGGGCGAGTGGCAGGTGCAGATAACCGCATCCGTGGAGGACGGAACGCGCGATACGCTAGCGCACGCTTTCCACGTGATCGATAAACCCGCTTCGGTACCGCCGATTCAGGTGAAATCCGGCAGGTTCTATCGTGGCGAGGAACCCTTCTACGCGCACGGCATTAACTTCTGGCCGCTCTGGATTGCCGGACAGGACCCGGACCAGTACTGGGGGCACTGGCTTGCTCCATACCAGTACGACCCGGAGGAGGTCGAACGTGCGCTGAAGATTGCCAAGCAGGTAGGGTTTAACGTGCTGTCGGTGCAATACACACACATCTCCCACGCGCCGCAGCTGGTCGACTTTCTGGAACGTGCGCGCCGACACGGAATGTATGTGAATGTGTTTGTGACCGCGGCACACCCGTTCGGCTTCGACCCGAAGATGCTACGCGAGTTGATCGAGGCGGCGCGCCTGGGGGAGTGGGACAACCTCTTCGCCTACGACATCGCGTGGGAACCTTCATGGGGACAACACACTACGCGCAAACGGCACGACGAAGCGTGGCGAGCCTGGATTATCGAGCAGTACGGCTCTATCGAAAACGCCGAACGAGATTGGGGCTACCCCCTGCCTCGCGAGGACGGCATGGTTACCAACCCCACCGACGAGCAAATCCTCAACGACGGCGAGTGGCGGCGCATGGTGGCGGCGTACCGGCGGTTTCTGGACGACCACGTGAACCGCGCCTACTGGCGTGTGGTGCGCTTCATCCGCACACTGGACAACCGCCACCTGATTGGCGTACGCACCGGCTATGGCGGCAACGGCAGCCCGTGGGCGGACCTCTGGATGCCCTACGACCTGCTTGCGGGCGCGCCGCTTCTGGACTTTATATCGCCCGAGGGCTACTCGCTCACCGAAAACTGGGAGAACTTCCGCGCTGGAGGGTTTATCACCGCCTACGCACGCTGGGCGGGCAACGGTAAGCCGGTCTTCTGGGCGGAGTTCGGCACGAGCATCTATCCCGACACCACCGCCGAGCGCATCGCCTACCAGCGCAACGTGTACGAGTGGATGTACCGCATGATCGAGGAATCGCGCGCGGATGGCAGCGCAGGGTGGTGGTTCCCCGGCGGCTACCGCACCACCGAGAACAGTGACTACGGCATCATCCATCCCGACGGCACACTGCGCCCCGCCGCGCGAGTCGCGCAGCAATGGGCGAGCCGACTGGCACAACTGCCACGCCTTGCCGACACACGAGAGGTACACGTCATTACCATCGACCGTGACCTGCATCCGCGCGGTTTCTCGCAGGTATGGGCGCGCCACCGGCAGGAGTACCTGCAGGCAGTGGAAGCGGGTAAACAGGTTCAGGTTCGCACCGAAGGCACCGGCGCTACCAGCGAGGACGTACCCCTGATTGCCGTCGGAAATGTGCCGTGCAACGGCAGCAACCCGCCCAAGTACCTGAACGCGCAAATCCTGCAGGCGCAGGCGGTTCTGGCGGACGGCAGTGTACAGCAAGTGGACGCAGAAAGCCCGCTTCCGTCCAACGCGCAACGCCTGCGCATCACCGTGATGAACACAGGAGACGCGGCGTGGTCGCCACCGGGCAAGCGACGGGTAGAGCTGTCCACCCCGTGGGGAACGCAGGTGGTGACACAAGCCGTGCCACGCTACGGAACGGTGGTGTTGGAAGTGGACACACCTGTCAGACGCGACGGAGAGCTGGTCTTGCGGATGCAGCTGGTTACCGAGACGGGAGAAGTCTTTCCGTTTGGTGAGCGACGCACCTTGAAATAGGTATACAAAAAGTGATATAATTATTAGGGTTTACACCGCTGCGGTGAACCGCTGGTAGACCATGCTCTTTAGCGGTTTCCGAGACAATTTTCTGTATGGTGGT
>JAPWUZ010000291.1 GCA_028275265.1 Armatimonadota bacterium
CGGGCAGTGGATTACTTTCCTTACTTCGTGTTCACCACGCAGAGGCTGGAAGAGAGCGGTCTGGGAGCAGGGCGTCAGGAAGACAAGGGGCGATTTCGGCTGAGACTGGTGGAAGCACAGCGCGCCGATGGTCAATGGGTGCCCGTTTTTCGGGCGGAAGAGGGGCTGGACATGCTGCGGGTGCCGCTGATTATGGGTGCAGACCTGCTGGCGCGGGCGCAACGCTTGTCGCCGCACCGGTTGCAGGTGCGTTTTCTCAGCCCGACGCGCCTGCGCTTCGAGGGCAAGCTGACCGATGAAGTAGAGTTTCACCACCTGGTGCGGGCGATGCTGCACCGTCTCTCCGGCCTGGTGTACTTCCATTGTGGGGCGGAGCCTGAGTGGGATTTTGCGGGCTTGATTGCCCAGGCGCAGCAGGTGCGCACCGTGCAACAGCGCATCCAGTGGGTGGAGCAGGAGCGCTACTCGCGGCGGCAACAGCGCCGTCTGCAGATGGGCGGGTTCATCGGAGAGATGACCGTCGAAGGCAATCTGGAACCTTTCCTGCCGCTGCTGGCAGCGGCGGAGTATGTGCACCTCGGCAAGGGCACCGTGATGGGTTTGGGCAAGATACGCATCGTGAGTGAGGAGGGGAAGGAGCATGACTGATGCCGAGATGGATCTTTGTCTGGCTGCGCTATTGCACGACGCGGGCAAGGTCAGCCAGCGTTTCGGGGGCGATTACCGCCAGAAGCACGCGGCGATGAGCGAGGACTTCGTGCGCTCGCTGGCGGACTATCTGGGTGAGGAGCGCGCCCGACGAGTAGCCACGCTGGCGGGTGCGCACCACGATACTCCCATCAACCGCCAGCAGAAGCTGCTGCACGTGGCGGACAAGCTGGCGGCGATGGAAAGGCAGAGCGAGCTTCGCGAGCGTCTAAACAGCGATGAAGCCGCGCTGGTGTCAGTGGCGAGCCGCGTGGAGTTTCGCGCCGAGAGAAAAGAAGACTGCTACCACCCGCTGAAACCGCTGGACGAGGAACTGAGCGCGCTTTTTCCATCGTCGGATAGCCGCGTGCAGGCGGGAGCCTATCAGCAGTTGTGGCAGGACTTTGTCCAGGAGGTAAGGGCACTGCCACCGTTCCACCCGATGCACCTGCATACGTTGCTGTCGCTCATCCGCAAATACTGGACGTTCGTGCCGTCGGCCACGCCGTGGGAGAGCGGTCCCATCCGCACCGTGCCCGATGTCTCGCTCTACGACCACACGAAGGTAGTTACCGCCATCGCCGCGTGCCTGATGAAGCTGGACGCGCAAAGCCTGCCCGACGAGCGGCTCGACCGGCTCATCTCGCTGCTGAGGCAGTTCGCGCAGGAGGGAGTGCTGGATGTGGTGGAGCAGGCGGAACGCGGGCGTGCCCCTCTGGCGCGGTTTGTGCGCATCGATATCGGGGGTATCCAGTCCTTCATCTTCCGCATCGCGCGTCCGGAGGCAGACACTGGAGGCGTCGCGCGGCGGCTGCGGGGGCGTTCGTTCTTCGTGGCGATGCTGGCGCACGCGCTGGCGGAGCAGCTGGTCCGCGTTTGCGACGTGACCCCTGCGAATATCCTGTTCTGCGGGGGCGGCACAATCGACCTGCTGCTGCCTGCGACCCAAGAAGCCGCGAACGTCGCCCAGCAGACCCTGCAGAGTGTCCGAAGGTACTTGCTGGACATCAGCGGCGGGCTGTTGAGCCTGCAGGCGGCGGTGATAGACCTTTGGGCGCACGATTTCGGCAGCTTTGGCGACGTGTATATCCGTGTGGCGGAGAGACTTACCGAGGAGAAGACGCGCCGCAGCTGGAGCCTGATTCAGGAGATGGGCGAACGCCTCTTCATCTCCGAGCAGGCGATGCCGCACCTGTGCCCGTCGTGCCAGATTCTTCCGTCGCCGCAGGGGTCGCTGTGTCCCGAATGCCAGATGCACCAGCGAATTGGCGCGAAACTGCCCGGCACGCACAGTCTCGCCTTCGTGTGGGATCTTGCGCAGGCACACGATGCCGCGCTGACGTTCCCACCGCTGAACATGCAGGTGCGTCTGCTGAACGCGCAGGAGCGGCAACAGCTGCTGCAACGTCCCCCTGCGGGCGACGTCCTGATAGTGCGCCTGAACAACCCCGACGAATTCATCTCGCCGGGTGCGGAAGACGCCGCCATCGGCTTCCGGTTTCAGTTCGTCGCCAACCGCGTGCCGACCTATCAGCGCGACCTTATCCCCTTCGAGCCGATGGCGGAGCTGGGCGAGGGGGCGGCGCGGCTGGGCGTGCTGAAGATGGACGTGGACTATCTCGGCGCGGTGTTCGGCATGGGCGTCGATCCGCCCACCATCAGCCGCCTCGCCACGCTCAGCAGCGCGTTCGAAGCCTTCTTCGGCGGTTGGCTAAACCACCTGTGCCTGCAAGTGAGCGAGCAATGGGCGCAGAGCCTGCCGAGCCAGCCGAAGGTGGATGCCCACTCAGGCGTCTTCTACACGCTGTACGCGGGCGGCGACGATGTGTTCGTCATCGGGCCGTGGGAGGCGACCATCCGTCTGGCGCAGGCGGTGCGCGCCGATTTCTGTCGCTTTGTGGTCGACAACCCCAACCTCACCCTGTCGGGGGCGGTGGTGTGCGTGAAGCCGAAGTTCCCCGTGCCCCGTTTCGCGGATCTGGCGGAAGAAGACCTCGCCCGCGCCAAACGAGGCACAGGGACAGACCCCTTGCAACGCGGCGACCACGTGTGCCTGTTCGATACCGTCGTCTCGTGGCAGCAGGCGCAGGAACTTGTGCAGTTTGCACAAGACCTCTACCTTGCTGTGGAGCAGAAGCAGGTCTCGAAGGGCTTCGTCTACTTCCTGTTGCGCCTGCACGAGGAGTTCTTCCACGACCCGCAGCAGCCCAACCTGCAGTGGATCCCCCGTTTCCACTATCAGCTGGCGCGGCGCGTGCCGCCGGAGGTGGTACAAAAGCTAAGACTGCTGGAGCGCATCCCGCGCGCCATGCCGTACATCCGCATACCCGTCTCTATCGTCAGTCTCAAGATGAGGGAGGATTGAACGCCATGAACAAACCAGACAAATCCAGCATTCAACCGGTCATCGACCGCATCAGGGATCTCAAACACCTGCGCGAGCTGGACGTGAAAGAGTTCGCGCTGGAGGGGGGACTGGCGGACCAGGTGATACAAGCCATCGGCACCGCCAGGCTCAAGCCCACCCAGCTGCGCAAGGTGTTCCACACGCTGAAAACGATGCAGCAGGAGGTGAAAAAGCGGGCGAATCCGTCCGAACCGTTCGACAGCGCGGAGTTGCTCCAGCTGATGCCCACGCTGGCTTATGCGGTGGGCAGGGAGCTCATCCCCAAAGAGTTCTACCAGCTCCTGCGGGAGGTGTTTGACCCGAAGCGTCTGTCCACCAACGCTGACTTCCTGCGGGCGTTCGA
>JAPWUZ010000292.1 GCA_028275265.1 Armatimonadota bacterium
TCGAGTTCGAAGAGGACACCGAAGGCTGGGAGGCAGCGAACGACTTGGAGCCGTTGCAGGTTCGGCACGGCTCGCTGCTGACTCGTTCCACCGGTGGCGACCCGTATATGGTGCGTCCACTTTGCCGGCTGGACGGTGACTCCATCCGCTCCATCCGCATCCGCCTGCGCGGCACAGGAGGACGAGGAGGACAGTTCTACTGGACAACCCTCCGCTCGCCCGGTTTTGACGAAAGCAAGGTAATACAGTTCGAGTTACCGCTGGATGGCGAGTGGCATGAGGTGGTTCTGCCTGTCGGGGAGCATCCGCTGTGGCGAGGGCAGACGATTACCGGTATCCGCTTGGATCCGGGGTCTGCTGCTAATACGGAGGTGGAGATAGACTGGATTCGGGGAGAAAGCCGGTAAGCCGTGAGTTGCGCGCACAAACTGGAGAGCGAACCTCCCGGTGAGCCGACTCCCCCAGCCCTATCCGCGTGGATGGATTTTGCCCTCCTCAGCCTTCCCCGCAGGCGGGGAGGGGTTTACGGCTCAGCGGGAGACCTGTCTCTGGAGAAGGGGGCTTGTCGCTTACGGGACGGCGATGATACCACTGCCCGCTACAGGCTGACACACGAACATATCGGGTTCCAGCCCGCGTGGCGCGTAGTAGCGGTCGATGATCGCCTGTTGCACGGCGTCACAGGCGTCTTCGCGCACCAGCACCAGAATACAACCTCCCAGCCCCGCGCCCAGTATCTGCGCGCCCAGCACACCGGGCACCTGCATGGCGACATCCACCATCCAGTCGATTTCGGGGGTGCTGCAGGCGTATGCGCCCGGTTGCAGTACCAGATCAGCATCTCTGGCGCGAACTTCCGCCCGCCGAGACAGGCTTTGCAGGGCGGCGTCGGAGTAGTCCATCTGGAACGGCTGGTACTCACTGCCGTCTCCGTTCCAGCGGGCGACACGGTCGCCGTCGTGCGAGCGGTTCATCCACAGTCCGAATGTGGACAGCTGCCCATCGCGCAACACTTCGGCGGTGCGGCGGCTGCGCTCGCATTCTGCCAGCCCGAACATCACCACCGAACGCAGGGGATACTGGTTCAGTTTCTCGTCATGCGTACTCAGGTAGGGCATCACGCGCTCGGCGGGCAGGCGTTCCATTATCTCCTGTCTCTCGACAGTCTCCGGCAGGTGGCTCAGCAGGCGGTAGAGCTCGGCAAGCGAGATGCCTAGCTGCTCGGTGTTCACATCGCGCAGATGCTCGATACGCGGTGCAAGGTGCGGGAAGGTGTGCTTCAGCCACTCTCTGCCCAGATGGTAGCACGCCACGCGGTGGTTAAACTGGTCGCGTGCGCCGGCGGTCTTTTTTGCCTGCTGGTGCGAATGGCACACAAGGAAGCGATATCCTTTGGGGAAGGGGGTGGTTCCCATCACCTGAAACGGGAAAAAGCGCATGGTGACGACGGCGTCGCGCTGTGCGAATTTCATCGCCGCGTGGTCGCCTGCGCCCCCGCGCGTGCCCACGTACCATTCGGCTTCCCCGCATAAATCCACGAACTGCTCCGGCGGCAGGGTAAAGCGGTTCAGATGCAGTAGCGCCTCCATTGTCGCCACCACCACTGCCGACGAGGAGCTCAGCCCCGCGCCGATGGGCACATCTCCGTCCGCGCTCAGGTTGAAGCCGGGCAGGCGGAAGTCGGCGAAATGCGCCTGCAAACGGGCGCAGGCGGCTTTGACATACTGCGACCACTCGCCGCGGGCGGCTGCTGCCGCCTGTAGCACCGCCGCGCTGTTCACAAACTCCACCCACGCGCCCGGCTGATAACCCTGCAACAGGTCATCCAGCGAGAACTCGCGCGGCGGAAACTCTTTCGGACGCAGGTTCTGCAGGTGCACCTGGCGGTCCGGGCGCAAGCCCACCACCACGTGCACGTCGCGGGCGATGGCAATCATGTTGACGTGCCCGCCCTGATGGTCGATGTGCCTGCCCATGATGTTGACCCTGCCCGGGGCGCGCGCTATCACCACCGGCTGGTCACCAAAACGTTGCAGGTGCAGGGTGAGTAACTTGAGCAGACGGCGGCGTTTGCTCTCGGCGATGGCGTCGTCACCGCCGTATGTTTCGCGCAGCAGTTTCAGAATCGCGGCATCGCCCGCCTCTAAAGCGGCGAGCCACCGGCTGACGGTGCGCACCCCGCGCACCGGCTCCTGCAACTGCACCCCGCCGCGGGTGGTGAGGTAACGCTCGATAGCCTGCAGCTCTTCGGGGGTGTTGAAAGCCATCGCCTCTTCGGGATAGGCGACCGGCACGGTCTGGATGTTCGCCCCGCGCTGCGCCAGCAACGCCACGATGTCGGTGAGGTACTCCTCGCCCTGGGCGTTGTCGGCGGACAGCCTGCTGAGCGCATCGTAGAGCAGGGGGGCGCGGAACAGATAGACCGACAGGTTCGCCTCCTGAGCGCTTTCCACCTGTTCCACCGGCAGAACGGCGTGCCCGGAGCGAATCCCGTCCTCCTGCGGTATCCTTTCCGGCGGGATAACCTCGCCGCGCTCGATATCCTGCCAGAGGTCACCCAGCGCACGTGCCGCCTTCTTCTCCTGCGGGAACGCATGGGCGACGAGGCGTCTCGCCTGCTCGGCGGTGAGAGGAGCATTCTGCGTCGCCTCCCGCAGCGAACGTAATACCTGTGCCCGCGCGAGGTCAAACACCTCCACAATGGCGCACACTCTGCCCCCCGCATCGCGCACCACGCGCCCGGAAGTGGGGAAGTCTGAAACACTACCCACCGCGAAGGCGAGGTCGGCGCGGGTCGAGTAGAAGGTGTCTATCAGCCGCGCGAGGAAGGCTTCCTCTATAACTTTGTCGCCTGCTACTACCAGCACGTCGCCTGCGTAACCCAGCGACTGCAACAGGTCAACCGCCACGCGGGTAGCGTGTCCCGTGCCCCGAGGCTCGGGCTGATGGGCGTAGATGCGCTGTCCGGGCAGGTCTTTCAACACACCCATGATGGCTTCCGCGCCCTGTCCCACCACCACGCAGTGCGTCCGGATGCCGCAGCGCACGTACGCCTCGATCGCCCGCGCGATGGCAGGCACACCCGCGATGGGAAAACACACTTTCGGCAGGTGGGACGCCTTCATGCGCGTGCCCCGCCCCGCCGCGAGAATCACTGCCACTATCAGATGGGTGCGCGAGATGGTCATGCTTTGACGATATTGCCTCCCCGCTGCCGCTGTGTGGTATCCACAGGCAAGTGCGGTTGAGATAGAGAACAGTTCGGCATTCCAGAGAGGATTCCTCTAAGGGGGTTCAGGAAGGGGTGGGTGGACGGATAAGGTCGAGAACCGAGCGGATTTTGCCCAGACCCCGGTCCTTATACACGCTGACCGAGGCTGGGGCGATACCGATGCGCTCGGCAATCTGGCGGTCGGTCAGCTGTTCCCAGA
>JAPWUZ010000293.1 GCA_028275265.1 Armatimonadota bacterium
CACCATGGCATGAGCCTATTGCTCTGCGAAGTTGCGCAGAATGCGCAAGCCCACCGCGCTGCTTTTCTCCGGGTGGAACTGCACCGCACGCACGTTTTGCGACTGTACCGCACAGCAGAAAGGCAGGCCGTAGTCCGACAGCGCAACGACGCATGATTCATCCGCGGGAGTGGGGAAGTAGGAATGCACGAAATAAACATGCGCCCCCTCTGCAACGCCCTCAAACAGAGTGTCCTGCCGAACGAACCGCAGGGCATTCCAGCCAATATGCGGCACTTTTAACCGCTTGCCCTGCTCGTCAGTGAGCCCTTCTGGAAAGCGAACCACCCTGCCACGCAGCACGCCCAGCCCCGGTTCCTCCCGCTCTTTCCAGCTCTCTTCGCTCACCTCAAACAGCAGCTGCAGCCCCAGACAGATACCCAAAAACGGCTTGCCCGTTGCGATGAAGTCGCGAATGGCGGCATCCAGTGCCGCGCGACGCAGGTTCTCCATCGCCGCGCCAAACGCCCCGACGCCCGGCAGGATCACCTTATCCGCCCGAAACACCGTCTCGGCGTCCGACGCGATTTGCGCATCGTAGCCCAGCTTTTGCAGGGCTTTCTGCACGCTGCGCAGGTTACCCATGCCGTAGTCGACGATGGCAATCACCGCTACAGCACTCCTTTCGTGCTGGGCACGCCTGTCTCGCGCGAGCGGTAGCGAACGGCGTCCGCCAGTGCGCGTCCCAGAGCCTTGAAGGTGGCTTCTGCGATATGGTGAGCGTTTTCTCCTGCCAGCTGGCGCACATGCAGGTTCATCGGCACGTGGAACGCCACCGCGCGGAGGAACTCCGGCACCAGCTCGGCGGGCATCTGCCCCAGCATGACTGGCGGTAACTGCAGGTCGCAGTGCAGATACGCCCGCCCTGACAGGTCTACCGCCGCCATCACCAGCGCGTCGTCCATCGGCACGATGGCGTGCCCGTAGCGCTCGATACCGCGCTTATCGCCCAGCGCGCGCTGTAACGCCGTGCCCAGGCAGATGCCCACATCCTCCACCGTGTGGTGGGCGTCTACCTGCAGGTCGCCGCGTGCCTGTATCACCGCGTCGAACAGTGCATGGCGAATGATGTGGTTCAGCATGTGGTCCAGAAAGCCGATGCCTGTCTCCACCTCGGCTTTACCTGTGCCGTCCAGATGCAGACTGACATGCACACTGGTTTCGGCGGTTTCGCGGTCTACCTGCGCCATGCGTTCTTCCATGCTCATCGTGTATCCTCTCCTGATGTTAATCGCGCAGCCTCCGTTTCACGGCGAGGAGGTGCGCTTCCAAGCCTTCCACCGCCGCCAGAGTCTCGATAGCGTCTGCCACCTGCTGCAGGGCTTCGCGGGTGAAGTATACCACGCTGGTCTTCTTCACAAAATCGTCCACGTTCAGCGGCGATGCGTAGCGGGCAGTACCGCTGGTGGGCAGGGTGTGGCTGGGACCTGCGACGTAATCGCCCAGCGACTGGGGCGAATATGCGCCCATCATCACCGCGCCGGCACAGCGAATGAGAGGCAGGTAGCGCCACGGCTCAGCGACCATCAGCGCCAGGTGCTCTGGAGCGCACAGATTCGCGAGCTCTACCGCTTCCTCCATATCCCGCGTCAGGACGATACCCCCGTTTTGCGCAAGGGTCTGTCGAAGGATATCCTGCCGGGGTAATCCCGCAACCGTTTTTTCGATCTCCTCCTGCACTGCCTGAGCCAGTGAGCGCGAGGGGGTTATCAGGAAGGCGGCGGTATGGATATCGTGTTCCGCTTGCGTCAGCATATCGATCGCCACGTAACGCGGGTCGGCGGTATCATCGGCAAGGATGCACACCTCGCTAGGACCCGCCAGCATGTCGATGCCCACCATGCCGTACACCAGTTTCTTGGCGACGGTGACGTAGATGTTGCCCGGTCCCACAATCTTGTCCACTGCAGGAATAGACTGCGTGCCGTAAGCCATCGCCGCCACTGCCTGCGCACCGCCCACTTTGAAAATACGGCTCACGCCCGATTGCTGTGCCGCCATCAGCACCAGTGGATGGACGGTGCCATCTTTGCGGGGCGGGGTGCATAGGATAATCTCTTCCACCCCAGCCACCTGCGCGGGGATCGCGCACATCAGCACCGAGCTGGGATACACCGCCAGGCCGCCGGGCACATACACGCCCACCCGCCGCAGCGGGGTGACCATCTGTCCGACCAGCCCGCCGCGCTCGTCCGCCTCAAACCACGAGGTGCGTTTCTGGTGCTCGTGGAATCGGCGGATTCGCTCTGCCGCGAGTTGCAACGCTTCCGCTACAGGTGTAGAGACCTCTGCCTGTGCGCGATGGAGTTCCTCGGAGGTGACCTCCAGATGCGTGAGCTGCACTCCGTCGAAGCGAGCGGTGTACTCGCGCAGGGCATCGTCGCCGCGGGATGCCACCTCGTTCAGGATGGCGCGCACGCGCGACTCTATCTCGGCGTCCTCCAGAGTCAGCGAACGCCGCAGGATGGTTCGCACTTCTTCGCGAGATGCGCTATCGGTTGAAATCACGCGCATGGGGCATACTCCGTTTTTGTGTTGGCGAAAAAGCAGGGGGCGTGACCCGCCCCCGCCCGTGTCCACACGAGTATTGTACGCTTTTTGCAGGCAACTCGTCAACCGGTTGACGGCTACCCCACTACCACAGGCATACCGCGTTCCTGCGACAGATATGCCGCCTCGCACATTGCCACTGCCTGGCGTCCATCCCAGCCGGTGAAGAGTGGTGGCTTATCGTGCAATACCCAATCCACGAACGAGCGCAATTCGCGGACGTAGGGGTCGCCATATTCTTGCTGTGCCTCTTCGACCGAGACCACCGTCTCCTTCTCGCCAAACCGCGCCCAGCGCAGGTTGCCACCGAAGCCGCCATGTGCAATCGCGCCGCCTTCACAGATGATGTGGACACGATACTCGCCAACCGCCGCCGACAGGCTGGCTTCTAGGTCGCCGATGCCGCCGTCCTGAAAGTCGATGATAAGATAGGCGACATCCTCGTACTCCATTTTGCCCAGCAGGTTGAACATGCGGGCGTAGACTTGCCTCGGTTCGCCCATCACCGTGCGCATGTAGTCCAGCTCATGCACGTTAGTCTCCAGCAGCATTCCCCCAGCTAGCTCGCGCTTGACGCGCCAGCCGGAGTGGAACACGGTAGCGTATCCTGCCCGCGTGACCGCGATGGCTTTCGGTTTGCCTATCTCACCAGAGGCAATGATGTCCAGCGATTTCTGGAACAGCGGGAACAGGCGCAGCACCTGCCCGACCATCAACTTCACACCTGCCTCTTGAGCGGCACGGTTCATGCGGTCACACCGCTCCACCGAAATCTCCATCGGCTTCTCCAGAAAGATATGCTTGCCCGCCTGTGCGGCTGCCAGCGTCGGTTCCAGGTG
>JAPWUZ010000294.1 GCA_028275265.1 Armatimonadota bacterium
GTATCGCCCCAACGTAGCAGCCACCAGATGCCCCAAACTGCCAAGCAGGTGCTGAGCAACGCTGTACGCGAGGGAACCCACACGATGAGCCTCTCGAAGTCGCTGTGTACCAGCCTGTCCCAGCCCCAGAAAAAGGCTCCCGCCGCCAGCCACAGCCGCCAGCCGTGCTCGCGCAGGAAGGGTTTCCACGTGTCGCTCTGCCAGACGTGTGAGCATGAACCGGCAATCAACATCCATAACGCGATGAGCCACCAGGCGGAGACTGACCGGAGCGTGTGCACTGCGTCCGTCTGCTGAAGGCTGAAAGCAACCGCTCCAGCCAGAGCAACAACCCCTGCCTGCCACTCTTCGGTCAGCAGGTTCGATAACCATTGGCGGGCAAACCAGCGCAACAGCGCGTACACACCCACTGCCGTCAGCACCGCTAACAGCCAGTTCGTCAACCGATAGCCCCAGCCGCTTTCGCCGTACAGGGTGTAGTCGATTAACAGGGAAAAGCAGGTCGTCGGGCGGTAGAAACCGTTGTGCAGGAACCAGTCGCCGGTAAACCATTTCCACCAGCCGGCGATGCCCCCCGTATCCCGCATGGCGTTGAGGATGGCGGCGGTATCGGTGTCTGTTCGAAGCGGGCCGTTTGCGACTACCTGCTGGAGCCCGGGCAGGTTGGCAACTAGTATCAGGCAGAGGGCAGGCAAATGGGTTTGCCATTGGCGGGAGAGTGTGCTCATACCAGACAAGTACCTATCCTCGCTTAAACCGCCTCTCCAGTTCCTCGATGCTGAGTACCAGCACCACGGGGCGACCGTGCGGGCACAGATACGGGTTCTCGGTATCCACCAGTTCTCGCAGGAGGTGGGTCATTTCCGCGTGCGAAAGGGCATCCCCCGCTTTCACCGCCATCTTGCACGCGGTGGTGGCGACCAGCGTCTCGTCAGTCAGGGGCAGGCGGCGTTGCACGCCCAGCTCGGAGATTTCGTCCAGCAGGTCGCGCACCAGAGCCTCCACATTGCGCTGACCCAGCCATGCGGGCACGCCGCGCAGCACCACACTATCGCTGCCGAAAGGCTCCAGCAGAAAGCCCATGTCCTGAATCTCCTGCAGATGCTCTCCGAGCAAGGTAGCAGTGCGCCGGTCCAGGTGAAACACCAGAGGGGTCAGCAGGTGCTGGACGGGCACTGGTTGCCTCTGGCGCAGCACGGCGAGCTTCTCGTAAAGCACCCGCTCGTGTGCTACGTGCTGGTCGATAATCAACAAACCACGCAGCGAAGAGGCAATGATGTAGGTGCGGTCGAGCTGTCCCAGCACCTGAAAGTCTTCGAGCATCTCCGCGTAGGGTCCGGCAGCAGGCTGCATTTCTGCCGAGGTCGCTTGGGAGAGTTCGATACCCGCGCGGCGCAACAGCTCGGCGTGAAGCACCTCCTGTGGCGGCATCGGCGAGGGCTGCCAGATGGGTTGCCCTGTGGATGGTCGCGCGGCAGGCTGGGCGATGTCCAGTCCGCTCTGCAATCCGGGCAGTGCGGAGGGCATCATCCCCTGCTGGAGCAACGCCTGCCGAATCGCGGTTAACACCGCATGGTACACCTCGCCCTCGTGCGAGAACTTCACCTCCGCTTTGGTGGGGTGTACGTTCACATCCACACTGTACGGGGGCACCTGCAGGAAGATAGCGGCGACGGGATGCCGCCCTTCTGGAGTCAGTGTGCGGTAGGCGTCGTCCAGCGCTTTGGAGAGCACGCGGTGGCGTACCAGCCGACGGTTCACGAAGAAGCTCTGCATGGCGCGGGTGGGGCGCGTCAGGTGGGGCGGAGACACGTAGCCGGTGATGCGCAAGGAACCCTGTGCGAAGTCTATACTGCGCAGTTCCCGCGCGACATCGCGCCCGAACACCGCCAGCAGGGCATGTCGGGGGTCGGTGCTTCCCTGCGAGACGAAAATCTCCTGCCCGTTGTGCAGCAGGCGGAAGGAGATTTCCGGAAATGCCAGTGCAAAGCGCGTCATCAGCTCGGTGATATGTGAGAGCTCGGTTGCCACGCTTTTCAGGAACTTGAGGCGGGCAGGCGTGTTGTAGAACAGGTCGCGGACGGTCACGGTGGTACCGTTGCGGGCGGCGCATTCCTCTGCCTCTACCACCTGCCCGTTTTCTACCACCAGCCTCATGCCGGTATCGAGGTCGGCGCGTTTGGTGAGTAGTTCAAACCGGCTGACGGCGGCGATACTGGGCAGTGCCTCGCCCCGGAAGCCCAGCGTCACAATGGACTGCAGGTCTTCCGCATCGCGGATTTTGGAGGTGGCATGGCGCTGGATACTCAACAGGGCATCCGCCGGGCTCATGCCCTCGCCGTCATCGGTCACCCGAATCAGCCGCTTACCGCCCTGTTCCACCTCCACGATGATGGTGTGCGCCCCCGCGTCGATACTGTTTTCCACCAGCTCCTTCACCACCGACGCGGGGCGTTCCACCACCTCGCCTGCGGCGATACGGTTGACCGTATGCTCTTCCAGCAGGTGGATGCGGGTGACAGGCGTTTGTTCCGTCCCTGGTTTACTCACTTCGGCGCAATCGCCGGTTTGGGTCCGACTGGTCTGGCTGCCGACGCCTTCAGCATCTGCTGGTAGCGCTCAATGCGCTCTTTGTACATCTTCACTTGCGGGTCGGTATCCGGCTTGCCCTGTTTCTTCAGCTTCGCCAGCTGCTCTTTGGCTATCTCAATCTGTTTGGCGATAATCTGTGGAGGCATCCCTGGTGCCATGCCCGGCGGCATTCCCGGCGGTGTCTGGAACGCCTCGGGATTCTCCTTGCGCCAACGCTCCATTGCTGCCTTTTGCCACGCCTTGTATACCGCATTGCGCTTGGTGACAACCGCGTCCATCTCCTTCAGCAGCGCCAGCTTCTGCTGGTCCAGCCGCTTGCGCTCTGCAGGGTCTTGCGTACTCAGTCGTTTCTTGTCCAGCTCCGCCGACTTCTGGATGAGGATGTCGCGCTGCTTCTCCAACTGCGTCAGCTGCGCAAGGAGTGCCTTCTCTTTTGCGCTGGGCTGAGGCTTCTTGGTAGGCACCTGCGCCTTCGGTGGCAAGTTCATCGCCGGTGCAGGTGGCTTGAGAACAGGTTTGGGCGACCCTTCCTGCGCCCAGACAGCAGTTGTCCACAAAAGCGCACCCGCCAGAACAACGACCACGCCAAAAGATTTCAGCATCGGTTCGACCTCCTGTGAAGAACAGTGACTACCTTCATTATATACGAAAACAGGGCACAGAGAAGTTATCCGTGATCTCGCACAAACACCAGATGTGTAGGAGAAATCCTCTGCAGCAAAAGCCGGGCACAGATCGGTGTTCCGCACGAACGCGCGGTGCTGCTAGAGAACAGGGGCTTGCATTGTCACGTCCCTTTCAGCGACGTTTCGCCAGCCACTGCTGCTGCAGG
>JAPWUZ010000295.1 GCA_028275265.1 Armatimonadota bacterium
TTTGCGCACGGCGATGTGTATATGCTGGGGGCGTTCGTTGCCTACTATACCATCATATTGTTTGGACTGCAGCAGCATCCCAGCGTGGGCAACTTCCTGTTCGTGTTGCTGGTGTGTATGCTGGTCTGCGCCGGGGTAGGGATGCTCATCGAACGCCTGGCATATCGCCCCATTCGCAACGCTCCACGCTTGACCGCGCTGATTACCGCCATCGGGGTGTCGTTGCTGCTGGAAAACGGTGGCATTGTGGTATTCGGTGCCGACCCCAAGTATATCCCCACGATGCTGGAGAGTGGCGCTGCCGCGCAGGGCGGTATTTACATCAGTGCTGGACAGATGACCATGCTGGTGGTCTCCGTGGTGTTCATGGTCATCTTGCGATTCATCGTCATGAACACCCGTTTTGGTCGTGCCATGCGTGCCATTTCTTACGATATCGACGCCGCGCGCCTGATGGGCATTCATGTCGACCGGGTCATCGCCCTTACCTTCGCGCTGGGGTCTGCCCTGGCAGGGGCGGCGGGTATGATGGTAGCCACCTTCACGAACGTGAAAATCACCCCGCTGTTCGGGCTGTTGCCCGGAGTCAAGGCATTTGTGGCGGCGGTACTGGGCGGCATCGGCAATATTCCCGGCGCCGTGCTGGGGGGTATCCTGATGGGAGTCATTGAAGCCTTCGTGGGCGGTTCCGCCCTGACCACCTATCGGGATGCTCTCGCGTTTCTCATCCTGATTCTCGTGCTGCTTCTGCGACCAGGGGGCATCTTGGGCAAGGCGGCGGTAGAGAAGGTGTAAAAGATGAGCACGGCACGTTTTTGGGCGTGGCGCTTGTTCTGTGTAGCATTGGGGGCAGCGGCGTTGCTGGGAGCCAGCGCGGCAGTATCGTGGCTGCGAGCAGCGGGTTGGCTGGATGATTATACCTACCGCGTCCTGATGCTGTGTGGTATCAATATTCTGCTGGCGGTCAGCCTGAACCTCATCAACGGCATCACCGGGCAGTTTTCCATCGGACACGCTGGCTTTCAAGGAGTAGGTGCATACGCCTCTGCGGCGCTGACAGTGTTCGTGTTGGCGCCGTGGCTGGGGCAGCGCGGATGGCAGGGGAGTACGCTGGCAGACACCCTGTTGCTGGTGGCGGCAATCGTTTTCGGAGGGATCACAGCGGGAATAGCGGGATTGGTGGTGGGAATCCCTTCCCTGCGCCTGCGCGGCGATTACCTGGCGATAGCCACGCTGGGCTTTGGTGAAATCATCCGGGTGAGCATCCTCAACATCGAACAGGTGGGAGGTGCCCGTGGTTTCTCCGGTATTCCACTGGTAACCACTTTTCTTGGGCTTTATGTGATGGTAGTATTGTTGCTGGCGTTGTCGCGCAACTTGCTGGTTTCCTCTCAGGGGCTGGCGTTTCTGGCAGTGCGCGATGACGAAATCGCTGCCGAAGCGGTCGGAGTGAACACCACCCGCATCAAGGTTATCGCGTTTGTGCTGGGAGCTACATTCGCAGGTGTCGCCGGCGCACTGTATGCCCACTTTGACGGCTACCTCAACCCCGACAATTTCCGTCTGGACCAGTCCATCATCATTCTCACGATGGTGGTTCTGGGAGGGCAGGGCAGCGTCACCGGCTCGGTGCTATCGGCGGTCTTGTTGACCGCCGTGCTGGAATGGCTGCGCTTTTTGCCCACCATCACACTGGGGGGTAGGGCGTTTACACCGTCTGAGCTGCGGATGGTGTTCTTCTCTGTGATGCTCATTCTGTTGATGCTGTGGAGGCCAAAGGGCTTGCTGGGGCAGCGCGAGTTCGGCTGGCATGTACTGCGCCAGTACTGGAGGTTGTTAAAATCCTGATGGAGCCAATCCTCATTGTGCAAAACTGCACCATGCGCTTTGGAGGGCTGACTGCCGTCAGGGGGTTCCATCTGCAGTTGCAGCCGCAAGAGCTGGTGGGCTTGATCGGCCCCAATGGGGCAGGTAAGACGACCGTCTTCAACCTGCTGACAGGGGTGTATCGTCCGGTAGAGGGGCGCATCCTCTTTGATGGGCACGACATCACCGGCTGGAAACCGCACGCCATCGCCCAGCTTGGCATTGCGCGTACCTTCCAGAACATCCGCCTGTTCGGCACACTGACCGTTCTGCAAAATGTGAAGGCAGGCGCCCGACTGCACATGCGTACCGGCTTATGGCATGCGGCGTGGCGTACTCGCTCGATGCTAATGGAAGAGCAAGAAGTGGAGGCGGAAGCATGGCGGTTGCTACGGGAGATGGGGCTGGAAGATGCAGCACATTACCGCGCGCAGGACCTGCCCTACGGCGAGCAAAGACGGCTCGAAATCGCACGCGCGCTGGCGATGCATCCCAAACTGCTGCTGCTTGACGAGCCGGCAGCAGGAATGAATCCTCAGGAAACCGCTGACTTGATGGAGCTAATCCGGCGACTGCGCGATGAGTACGCACTCACCATCCTGCTCATCGAACACGATATGAAGGTAGTGATGGGTATCTGCGAGCGGGTGATTGTACTGGACTACGGTGAGGAGATTGCTCAGGGAACGCCCCAGGAGATACGTACGAACCCGCGCGTAATCGAAGCATATCTGGGGGAGGCTCCGGTATGAGCGCGCATGAGAAGATATTGGAAGTGGAGATGCTCAATGTGCGCTATGGCCCCATCCATGCGCTGCGCGATGTCTCTCTGTATGTGGAAAAGGGGGAGATTGTTACCATCGTGGGCGCCAATGGAGCGGGCAAAAGCACCCTGTTGCGCACCATCAGCGGGCTTGTACGCCCCAGCAGCGGTACCATTATCTTTGACGGGGAGGACATCACCCATGAGCCACCCCATGAAATCGTGCGCCGCGGATTGTGTCATGCTCCGGAAGGGCGACGTATCTTCGCCAATATGACCGTGCGTGAAAACCTATTGCTGGGCGCTTACGTGCATAATAACCCCGATACACTGATACAGGATTTCGAGCGGGTGTTCCATATCTTTCCTCGCCTGAAGGAACGCGAGCATCAGATTGCGGGTACGCTCTCCGGTGGAGAACAGCAAATGCTTGCCATCGGTAGAGCGCTGATGTCGCGCCCCAAACTACTGATGCTCGATGAGCCATCGCTGGGGCTGGCTCCCAATCTGGTGCAGGAGATATTCCGAACCATTGAGAGCATCAATCGCGAGGGCACTACGGTGTTGCTGGTGGAGCAGAACGCGCACATGGCGTTGCGCGTAGCCCACCGTGGCTATGTGCTGGAAACTGGCGAAGTCGCGCTATCCGACCGTGCGGAGAATCTGCTGCGCAACGAGGCGGTGCGCAGCGCATACTTGGGCGAGTAACATGGGCGATATCAACCCGCGGCGGGCGGCGGAGATTGCACTGGTGCTGTTGCTGGTGCTTGCCGGGGCAAGAGAGCATAC
>JAPWUZ010000313.1 GCA_028275265.1 Armatimonadota bacterium
CCTCCTGCTCTTACTCGATAATCTTGGTGACCACGCCTGCGCCGACCGTGTGACCACCTTCGCGCACCGCAAAGCGCAAGCCCTCCTCCATCGCTATCGGCGCGATTAACTCTACCTCTATCCGCACGTTGTCCCCAGGCATCACCATCTCCACACCCTCCGGTAACTTCATCGTGCCCGTCACGTCCGTCGTGCGGAAGTAAAACTGGGGACGATACCCGCTGAAAAACGGCGTGTGACGACCGCCCTCCTCCTTCGTCAATACATAAATCTCCGCCGCAAACTTCGTGTGGGGCGTGATGCTACCCGGCTTCGCCAACACCATCCCACGCTCCACTTCCTTGCGGTCTATACCACGCAACAGCACCCCTGCGTTGTCACCCGCCTGTATCTGATCCAATGTCTTGCGGAACATCTCCAACGACGTCGCTACCGTCGTGCGTGTCTCCGGATGCAAGCCCACTATCTCGACCTGCTCGCCTACCCGCAAGACACCACGCTCCACGCGACCCGTCACCACCGTGCCACGTCCCGTAATCGTGAACACGTCCTCTATCGGCATCAGGAACGGCTTGTCCACGTCACGCTGAGGCGTCGGAATATACGTGTCTATCGCCTCGATCAACTGCCAAATCTTCTTTACCCACGGGTCGTTCGGATCTACGTCCGGTGCCTCTATCACCTTCAACGCACTGCCACTAATCACCGGAACCTCGTCGCCCGGAAAGCCATACTTGCTCAACAACTCCCGAACCTCTAACTCCACCAACTCCAGAAGCTCGGGGTCGTCTACCATGTCCTCCTTGTTCAAAAACACCACAATGTAGGGAACACCTACCTGACGCGCCAGCAAGATGTGCTCCCGCGTCTGCGGCATCGGACCATCCGCCGCCGATACCACCAATATCGCCCCGTCCATCTGCGCCGCGCCCGTAATCATGTTCTTGATGTAGTCCGCGTGACCCGGACAGTCCACGTGCGCATAGTGGCGATTGGGCGTCTGATACTCCGCGTGGTAAATGTTAATCGTTACCCCGCGCTCCCGCTCCTCCGGAGCAGAGTCGATGCGCTCATAAGGCTGGTATTCCGCCAGCCCCTCTTTTGCCAGAACGCGCGTGATGGCAGCCGTCAACGTGGTCTTGCCGTGGTCCACGTGACCAATCGTGCCGATGTTCACATGCGGCTTCGTGCGCTCAAATCGCTGCTTGCCCATTTAGTATTGACCTCCCAATCGTTTTTTTGCATGGGCTGTCCGCGCGTGCACGGGTGCGGCACCGGAGCAGCCGATGGTTTTGTCGCTCTCATGGAGCCCCCGACGGGACTCGGACCCGTGACCTCGTCTTTACCAAAGACGCGCTCTCCCTCTGAGCTACGGGGGCTCACATTACAACATACCGTCTCCTGCTATGTTTCGCTCGGACAGTTTGGGGATGGTGGGGGGAGGAGGATTCGAACCCCCGAAGGCATTCCGCCGGCAGATTTACAGTCTGCTCCCTTTGGCCGCTCGGGCATCCCCCCACACATAGCAGGAGTAGTTTGCACCATGTAATATACATCATGCCCCTGCCATTTGTCAAGGGTAGCAAAGCACCCGCCTTTTAAAAACCCTGCCCTAGAGTGACGTAGGTGAATACCCTGCGCTTTCCCGCTGCCAGGTCCAGCCGAATCGCGCCGAAGGGGGTGAAGAAACGAACGCCGACGCCGCCTCCTACGTTCAGCTGGACACTCTCGCCTTTGCGCCAGGCATCGCCCGCATCGAGGAAAACCACTCCCTGAATGCCTTCCAGCACCGGGAAGCGCATCTCGCCGCTGAATAACACCATGCGGTCACCGCGAAACTCGTCGAACTCATAGCCGCGCAGGTCAAAGCCACCTAACCAGAAGCTTTCGGACAGAGGCAAGTCCCTCGTGGCGAAGCCGGTTACCGCCCGCAAGGCAAAGGTTCCATCTCGCGGTGCAGGCCAGTAGCCGCGCACATCGAGCGTTGCACGGTCAAAAGCGAAGTCTCCGCCCCACGACCGCTGAGCCGCTTCCCATCTGCCCAAAGCCAGAATCCCCCCTCGTGGGTTGATTCGGTTGTCGCGCGAGTCGTACTGTACCTGCACGCCAGGTGCTACCACCCGCCCGCGGTTCTGCACCTTCTGCCCCAAGGAAAGCAGGTAACTCGGCGCATCGTCGTAGTCCACCTCGTCGTTGCGGAAGGTCGCGGCGACCTGCAGGCGGTCGCTCCACTGTTTGCCCATTAACAGCGTATACCCTCGCCGTTTCTCGAACGTGCGCAGGGTGATGTCGGTTTGTGAGAAACTGGGGCGGAATACCGATTGCAGGTCGTATGCCTTAATACCGATAGTCAATCCCCAGTCGGTCAGGCAGGGGTCGGTATATTGGAAAAGGTACGCCTGGCGTTGCTCGCCCTCTTCGGGTCCCTCATCGTAGAAAAAAGTACCTCGCTGCCACTGCAGTTGCAGGCTCTGTCCGCCTCCAAACAGGTTGGAGTCTGAGAACTCGACATAGCCAAGCCATCCGCGCCGTGAGGTGTAGCCCACCGCCGCCGCCAGCTGGGTAGTGTTCAGTTCATCGACAATGATGTTCACCAGCACCTGTCCCAGCTCATCGGCAGGCTCTGGAGTCAGCTGCACATCCTTCAGGTAGGGCAACCTGCCCAGCCGCTCGCGCTCGCGCTGCAGTTTGGGCAGGGAGTAAACCTCACCCGGATGCAGTTGCAGGTTGCGCAGGATGGCGCTGCTGCGGGTGCGCTTATTGCCTGTAACGCGCACCCCCCGAATCACTCCCTCCGCGATGCGTACCATCAGCGTGCCGTCCGCCTGCCGCTCAAACCCAATCACCCGCGCCAGCGGGTAACCCTTCTGTTCATACAGCCTCTGAATCGCCTCGGCATCCTGACGCAATCGCTCTTCGTCGAAAACGCCACCCACCTGCGTCTGCATCACCGACAGTATCTGCTCGGCGGAAAGCACGGTGGAGCCATCGGGTTGTGAACCGTAAAAGCGGATGGCGGTTACGGTCTGCGGTTGAGCCGTGACCACAGTGGAGAGAACCAGAGCGCCAATGAAAGCCATCCAGTACTTAGACACTGTGAGCAACCTCCTTTTCAGTATAGC
>JAPWUZ010000032.1 GCA_028275265.1 Armatimonadota bacterium
CATTTGACCGTCCCGTTGCCCGTGAACAACTGGAGCGGTTCGGTGTGGTGTGCAGCATGGACGAACTGCGGGCGGTGATTGAAGTCCCTCGTGTGCGTACCACACAGATTGCGGCACAGGTGCTTTCCGAACTGCCGGTAGTGGATATCGTGATCGACGAGGTGGAGGCAGAGGAGGTCATCCGCGACATCTTCGCCGGCAGAGCACGCCTGAACACGCAGAGTTCGGAGGCGCGCGTCGGGTGACCTCCGCCATTTTGCGCTACCCCACCTATACCCTGTCCATCCCACTCTGCCGGCGAACGTTCCGTATTACCGCCGTGCGCAGTGTGGATGACCTGCTTACCGAAAGCGTCTCCGCCGACGATATCCCTTTCTGGGCGGTACCGTGGCACGCGGCGGTGGGTTTGTGTGAGTTTCTGTGCGAGCAACGGGAGCAGATTCGGGATAAACGGGTGTTGGAACTGGGTGCGGGGCTTGGGTTGTGCGGGCTGGTGGCACGTTGGCTGGGGGCGGAGGTTACTTTGAACGATTACCAGCCCGATGCACTGGAGTTCGCCCTGTGGAACGCGCAGCAGAACGGCATCACAGGCGTTGCCACCCTGCTCGCCGACTGGCGGCAGTTTCCCGATGTGGAACCCTTTGAGGTGGTCATCGCGGCGGATGTGCTGTATGAGCGTCGCCTGCACGATGCCCTGCGTCGCGTGCTGACAAGGTGCGTTCGCGGACACGGGCGCGTATGGCTCGCCGAC
Source organism: Armatimonadota bacterium (assembly GCA_028275265.1). Classification (GTDB taxonomy): domain Bacteria; phylum Armatimonadota; class HRBIN16; order HRBIN16; family HRBIN16; genus HRBIN16. The sequence continues at coordinate 752 of JAPWUZ010000032.1, forward strand.
CCATGGCGCGATCCCGCGTGGGAGTTTATCGTGGAAATGGAGAGAGCAGGCTGGCGGGTAGATTTCAGCGAGCACACGGTGCGTCTGCTGGAGAGCCAGCAGGATGTGATTGTGTTTGATTTGCGCCCTCCTGTGTGAGGTGTGCACGAAGATCCCGCCGCGCCTTAAACCTCTCAGCACATCTTGCAAATTATGGATGGATTCAGTATAATGATGGTGCAAAAGAGCGAGGCGCCGTACCCAAGTGGCTAAGGGGGCGGTCTGCAAAACCGCTATTCGCCGGTTCGATTCCGGCCGGCGCCTCCATTTTTTACTGCTCACAGGGGGAGGTCGGAAGCAAGGTTGGCAAACCTGAAGTCGTCCATCAAGGACATCAAGCGCAATGAGAAGCGTCGCCTGCGCAACAAGTCCGCCAAGTCGGCGATGAAGACCTTCATCAAGAAGGCGAAGGCGGCAGCTGCCAGTGGCGATATCGAAGCCATTCGCAAGGCGCTGGCGCAAGCGTGCAGCGCGATAGACAAAACGGCCGAGCGCGGCATCATCCACAAGAACCAGGCAGCGAGGCGCAAATCGCGCCTGATGCGCTTCGTCAATCAATATCTGGCACAGCAGCAGACAGCATCGAGCGGCGCGTAGTGGTTGCCTTTAAGCTACACAGGTCAACCACCAGCCGCTCGATCACTCTGCGAGCGTCGTTATCCCCTTCGTCTACTCCCTTCAGCATACGGTCCGCCTGATGCAGGCGGTCAAACGCCAGTTGCAGCTCCTGCAGCGAAAGTCGGTTCGCCTGCTCGCGCAGGCTCTTCTCCAAAAACCGCTGTCTCGCAAGCAGCTGCGCCAGATTCGGGTCGGAAGGGAACCACTGTTCCGCCTGGTCACGATACTCGATTTGCAGGCGCATCTGCCACAATAGACGAAACTGGCGGGCAATCAATACCATCAGACGGGGTACCACCGCTTCCGCCCGCCCTCCTGAAGAAAGCACATCCTGCAGTAAGCGCATCGCCGACGCCGCATCGCCTAGGGCTATGGCGTCCACGAGCTTGAACACCTGCGCCTCTACCGTGCGGCTGACCACAGCCTCTACATCCTCACGTTGAATAAGCGTCCGCTCGCCCACATACCACAGCAGCTTTGCCAGTTCCGGTTCGGCAGCAGCGGTGCTGGCTGCGGTCAGGAAGGTAAAACGCTCCTTCGCCTCAGGAGTCATCTCTTTTCCTGCTTCCCTCAGCCGTGCATCCAGCCAGCCCGCAAAGCCCGCCGAGGATAGAGGCTTGCACTCAATGACCACGCCCTGCTTGTCCACCGCGTTCAACAGTTTCGCAGGCACGGCGGTTCCCTTCCTGTCTTCTTCCTCACTCTCGGCGTGGGTGTACAGTACCAGGCAGGTGCTGTCGGGCAGGTGGGAGATGGCGTCCACCAGGCTATCGATATCCGCGCTCTTCAGGTACTGAACGCCCCGAACGAACACCACCCGACGGGGAGAAAAGGCAGGAATGCTCATCGCCTCGGCAAGGATGGTGGACAGGTTCACCTCCTGCACGTCGAGGTGCGCGCGGTCGAACTCCTCGGTAACCAGTTCGTCGCGCAACCGCTGCAGAACGGCATGCTTCTGCCCATCCTCCCTGCCATGCACCAGATAGACACGCGCGGGCGTCTTCCCGATTCCCCGCTGCAAGAACTCCGTTGCGCTAACTGCCATCCTGTCCCACCATCATAACAGGTCACCGATAGCGACCGTCCTGCCTTCCGCCATACTGCGGATAGCGGCTTCGGTGAACTCCATATACTTCACGCCGTCTTCAAAGGTGGTGAGTTGAATCTTTTCCTTGCCGCGGATGGCGTTGACGAACTCCTCCTCTACCCGCCATTTGCCCTCTTCTTCGGGAGGAACGGGGATTTCGGTAAGAGCGCTATCGCCGCGCCTGCCTCCGAACAGCCTGCCGTCCGCCAAGCGCAGGGTACCCTCGCTGCCGAAGAGCCACGCTTCGGGTCCGCCCGCCAAACCGGTAACGGCGGAAATCTGGAAATGGGCGATAGCACCACATGCCATCTCCGCCACCACCTCCAGATGGTCGGGGATACGCACCGCCTTGAGGTTGCCCGAAGCATCCCTGCGCATCGGCACGAAGGTCTTGCCCAGAGCGGTGACACGCTTCGCCTCGCCCACCCAGCGCATGACCGCCTCGTACCAGATGCCCAGCGTCATGGTGTTGAAGCCGCTGAGGTCGAAATCCTGCCGCCAGTGCAGGGGAGAATCGCGGTCAATGAAAGTACCTCCCGCCCGCACCTCTATCGCGAGTATGTCGCCCAGATACCCTTCCGCGATAAGGCGCTTGATGGTGTTGTCGACTCTCAGTGTGAACGGCGAAGGTACGACCTGTACCACGAGATGGGGGCGCATCTTCGCTGCTTCCAGCATCTGCCGCGCCTCCCGCAGGTTCATCGCCATGCGCGCCTCTGTCATCACATGCTTGTTCGCCTGCAGGGCGGCAAGTGTCACGGGACAGTGCATGTAGGGCCAGGTGCCTATCACAATGGCATTGGTATCGGGCGCGTCCACCAGCTCGCGCCAGTTATCGTACACTTTGGGGATGTGGAACTGCTTAGCGACACGCTCCGAAGACTCACGCGTGCGGTTGCACACGCTGACAATCTCCACGCCTTCGATAGCCTGTAAATTAGGGATATGCTTTTCAACGGTGTTGGCTCCCGCGCCGACCACGCCCACACGAATGACTTCCACGGCAACACCTCCATACTCAGAGATAGCGGTTGCTATTTCGCCACTCGCGCCGTCACCACCTGTTCTGACGCTTCAGCACGGCGCGAATCTGCTGCAGGTAGCGTTCTGCCTCGCACACCTCTGCCTCGTCGATGCCTTTTCCGTACTCGCTGCGCTCCAGCAGGCGCGTCAGTCCCCACACGGGCACCGCCGCATCGGGCAGGGCTTTCTGCACCCGTTCGGCGTACTCGGAGGGAGTCATCCACTCGGCGCGAGGAACCCCTGCCCTCTGCAGCAGCTGCACCGCCCGCAGATACGCACGCACGATGCGTGAGGCAGAAGACACTCCAGAACGACGTGCCAGCACCTCGTTGACCACCGCGAACAACAACAGACCGATCGCCCCCAACAGCAACGCCCAGGGCAGATAGCCGTATCGCTGTACCAGAGCCTGCCACGAGAGGCTACCACCCTGCCTTCTCCGGTCTTCCGTGACCTCGCGTGCGCCCTCAGTGGCGTCAAAGGCGATCCAACCCCAGCCGGGGAAATAAATCTCCGTCCACTGATGGCGATGTTTCTCTTTGGCGATGTACTTGCCGTCCGGCTGCTGGTCGCCTGTGATGAACCCCGTTGCCACGCGCGATGGGATGCCCGCGTAGCGCACCAGCACCGCCAACGCAGACGAGAACAAATCGCAATAGCCTTCCCGCGAATCGAACAGGAAGAAATCCACCGCGTCCCTGCCCATCGGCACCGCTGGCGGGTTCAGATTGTACGTGCAGTTTGACTCGATATAAGCCTTCAGCGCCATCACTTTGTCGTAGTTGTTGGTGAGCCCTGCGGTGAGGTCACGAACGAGATTCTGCAGTCGCGGGTTGGGAGGTACATCGAAGTACAAAGCCCCCACGTCCGTCGGCGTTGCCGGAGGGGTTCGACGCAAATCTGCAGGTGTCGCGTCGGGCACGCGCGACACCACCTCATACTCCGCCCCGGCGCGGTAGCCATAATAGCTCTGCAAACACCCTGTAGCGTCCACGCGCACCGCCACGTTCGGGAAGCGGACGAGCACGGGCTGCGCCGCTCCATAGATAACGTTTGCCGCTCCGCTCAACAGTTTGTACCGTTGCTTGATCTCGCGGTAGCGTGTCGGCTCGGGCGATACCGGAGGCACACGGAGGGTGTACAAGCCGTCGCGTCGCTCAGGCATCTCCGAGAAAGGCATATCGGTATTGAACAGGTCCCGCCCGAAGAATCCATATCGCGGGTTCGCCCAGCCGCGCCCGGTGTAGCGCACGTAAACGCTGCCGCGCCAGAGAAGCGGCTCGCTGCTTTCCACCTCCAGCACCGGCTGCTCGCTGAGCGATACCGGCCCCAACCCCACAAGGATCGCCGGCTGGTTGAAGGAACTGGACACGCTGTTACTTGCCGGGGTGCTGAGACCTGCCGGCAGGGCCTGTCCACTCAGACGGACGGTGGTATCCTTCAGGGTCAACCCAACCAGCACTCCGATCAACGCTGCCAGCACTCCACATGCCACCGCTACGGTTATATGTCCACGCAGCAGCAGGGCATCGGGCTTCGCCGTTCGATACACTCGCCGAAAGTTCTCGTGCGCCAGCAAAAAGGCGGTGTTGCCCAGAAACATGGTAAACAGCCAGAACGCCTGATAAGGGGTCAATGCGGGCGCAGTGACTCCCAGCAACGCGATGACCGGTACCGCCACAAACAACACATGCTCATCCGATGCCAGCATGAACGAAAGAAACACCACCAGCCAGCACAGAAAGGCGATGGCGGTGCCGCCGTAGGTGGTCTCCACATCGGAGGGCATGACCCATCCCTGCGTCCAGAAGCTGAACAGGGCATACACAATCAACCCCGCGAACAGCCAGCGGACGAACAGCCCGGGCGACAGGTTGAACCAGCCCAGCTGCCTGGCGATAAAGCTGAACACAAAGCCGCCCAGCACCAGCAGCAGGAGTATGCTGGTAAAACGAACGTCCTCAATTACAATCCGCGCCGCCATCAAGCCGGAGTACGCCACCGCCAGCCCCGATACATACATCCAGATACTGGGGTTGTCACTCTCTCGCCGGGCACGTGATTCCGTCATGAGCCACCTCCCGGATGCAGGGGAATGATATTCACGTGAGGTGCCGACGCGGCACGCAGGAACTCGCCGTCATGCAGGGCATCACGCACGCCGCCCTGCCGGTCGAGCGCAGGCACATTTGGCAGCAAAAGCACAACCTGCATCTGCTTGCGGACGCAAGTGTCCAGAAGCGGGAGTAAACTCGGGTCCGCCGCGGCGGTTATCAGCACCAGCAGGGTACCCGGCGGCTCCTCCGCTACCGCCTTCGCCAGCAAATCCGCCCACATAAAGTCGGGGCGAGGAGATATCTCCGCAAGGTGATAAAGGCACTCATACAGCCGCTCCGCCGAGCAGCGAGCCGGCAGACCGTCCACCTCCGGCAACCCGACCAGCATCCGGAACGGCAGTCCACCTGCATACGCCTGATGAAGGGCACCGCTCGCCGCCTTCACCATGACCTCGAAGCTGTTGGGAAGGTGACGCAGAGCTGCCGAACAGTCCAGCAACACGCAGACCTCGCTCTGCGTGAACCTTTCGAAATCGCGCACGAACAGGTCGCCATAGCGCGCGGAATGTTTCCAGTCCACACGCCGCAGAGGGTCGCCCGGCATGTACTCCCGAATGCCGAGAAACTCCACGCTATCTCCGCGCACCGGCGCAGAGTGCAGTCCCCCTGCGGTGAAGGTCGCCCCCCGAATCATGTTCATCTGTGGCAGTGCCAGCGGGGATGGCAGTACCAGAACCTCTGTCCGCTCGCGCAAGCGGTGTTCAAAAAAGAACATGCCCAGCGGGTCGGTAGCACGGATGGTCATGGGACCGAGCGTGTACCTTCCGCGACGCCGAAACCGCACCCGGTACTCTGCCATCTGTGTGCCTCTCGACGGCACAGCCAGCGGGATGATGCCATCGCCCTCGTCAAACCCAGCTGCCTCGGGCAGGCTGTCCTGAGCCTGCAGGAAGTATTTGGGGGTGGCAGACCGGTTGTGAACATGCACCTTCACCGCAACCGTCTGACCGTCCCATGCCACATCTGCAACCTCTCGCTGCACTTCCAGTCCCTTAAGCATCCTTTTACCCAGCGAGTAGGACAGCAACGGAACCATCGCAGTTGCCACTGCCATCATGTACAGGTGTCCCAGTCCGAGCGTCATCGCCACGGTGAGGATGCACAGGCTTGCCAACACCGCCGCCAGCACCTTCACCCCGTGGTAGCCGGGGGTGGCTTGCTGTACCTGCGACTGCTCCGTCATTTCTGCGCCCTCACTCCCAGCGGTACCGCCACCTGCTGCAGCACCTCCGAGACCACCTGCTCTGCGCTAACCCCGCGCACCCGCGCTTCCGGCTTCAGGATAAGCCGATGGGAAAGCACCGCGACAGCCACCGCTTTCACGTCGTCGGGCAGAACATAGTCGCGTCCCTGAAGCACCGCATATGCCTGCGCCGCGTGCATCAGATTGAGCGAGCCGCGCGGACTGGCCCCCAGCTGCACGTGCGGGTGGCGGCGGGTGGCGTTCACGAGGCTGACGATATAATGCCGTACGGAGTCATGCACGAAGACTGCACGCACTGCCTGTTGCGCTTCGACAATCTGCTCTGGCTCGGTGACCTGGTTCACATGTTGCAGGGGATGCTCTTGCTGCTGGCGGTCTAGGATGAACACCTCATCCTGCTGTGAAGGATACCCCAGCGACAGACGCATGAAGAAGCGGTCCATCTGCGCCTCCGGCAGCGGGTACGTGCCCAACATCTCCACATTGTTCTGCGTGGCGATGACAAAATAGGGACGGGGCAACGGGTGCGAGACGCCGTCGATGGTAACCTGTCGCTCCTCCATGCACTCCAGCAGGCTGGACTGCGTCTTGGGGGTCGCCCGGTTGATTTCGTCTGCCAGAACCACGTTGGCGAAGACTGGTCCGGGGTGCAGTTCAAAGCCCAGCGTTTTGGGGTTGAAGACGTTGGTACCCGTGACATCCGCGGGCAAAAGGTCTGGAGTAAACTGGATGCGGCGGAACCTCCCACCGATGGAGCGCGCCAGCGCCTTGGCGAGGGTGGTCTTGCCGACGCCGGGGATATCTTCTATGAGAAGATGTCCATCGCACAACAGCGTGAGTACCGCCAGTTCGACCACCTGGCGCTTGCCCACAATGGCTTTTTCCACCTCGTCCACGATGCGGCGGAGCAGTTCGGCGGTGGGTTCTGGCATGACGAAGTTCCCTCCTTTTCGAATACCGGCGCAGCCTACACCTCTCTATACTGTAAGGACGCGCGCCGATGTTCCCCCGTTACGCCCCCAGTATACCCGTCTCCGCCCCCATTTCGGTAGCTGTACGGGCTTTTTGCGCTGCCCGTATCCTCTGCAGGTACCCGCGCAGGAGGAACATGGAAAATCCTCTACAGAAGGTGGCATCCCACCAGCCAAGGGAGGAATGCACATGGGAGTGCACGATGCCAAGGCTTACGTGGGTTCGCTGTGCGAGATTGTCTGGAAAGACCGCGCAGGCAACACCCACGTGACGATGGCTACTATTGAAGATGCGAGATATGTGCCGCTCTACGGTGCATACCTGATAACCGACGCCGAGGATATCCGCCTGGACCAGGTAGTCTCCATTCAGGTCGCAGACGTCGTGATGCGCAAGGCGGCATAATGAAGGCGTATCCCTGTCACGTTGCCGGCGGGTAGAAGGGTTGATTCTACCCGCCGTATCACGTTCCCTAATCGCCGTGCCTGGTAGAGGAGGTCAGCCGGCGAGTAATCTCTTCCATCCGACGCAGGGTGTTCACCGCGGAGCGGCGGCGTTCCAGCGCCTGCTCGATCTTGAGCACCAGCAGCTCGTACACGTCCACGCCCGGAATGTTCTTCTCCACGTAGTCGAACGCGCCGCGGCGCATACACTCCACGGCGTTCGCCACGTTGCCGTATGCGGTGAGCACAATCACCTCGCTGAACAAATCGTGTGCCAGCGCGGCTTCCAGAATGCGCACCCCGCTGTCGGGGTTCTCCATCGCCATATCGGTGATGACCACGTCGTACGCGGGGGACGCCAGCTTAATCTTCTCGATGCCATCGCTCTCCCCCTCGGCAACGTCCACCTGATAGCCTTCGCGCTGTAAACGGCGTTGCAGCGCATGGCGTACTTCTTCTTCATCATCGATCACCAGTATCCGGTACATAGCACCTCCTCGCTATCGCTCTTTCACTTCCGTTTGCTCGCCCAATGGCTTTCCGTTGACCGGCAGCAGGATGTGGAAGCAAGCCCCCTTGCCGGGCACGCCATCTTCGTATACGAAACCGCGATGCGCCTCCACAATCCCTTTGACTATAGACAATCCCAGACCCATTCCCTTGACGCGCGAGCTGAAGAAGGGCTGGAAAATCTTCTCCTTGATGTCGGCTGGTACGCCAGGTCCTTTGTCACAGAACTGCACGTGCACGAACTGCTTATTCCGCGCTACGCCCAGTCGCGCGGGCAGGGCACGCGAGTCCATCAGCCCGGTGCGGATATATAGCTCCCCGCCCTCCGGCTGGAAACTGAGCGAGTTCTCGATCATTTCGGCGAAACAGCGCTTCAGCTTTACCGCATCGCAGCGGATATCCGGCAGTTTGGGGTCCAGCTCCAACTTCAGATCCACCGGTCCGCGGCGAGGAAATATCTCCGCCACCGTCTGGGCGATGATGTTATTCACGTTGTCCACGCCCGTGCTCAGGTGAGTAGCCATCACGAAATCGCGGAACTCGTGCAGTATCTCCTCCAGCCGCGAAATACCCCGCCGGATGCTGCCGATGAGCTCGGTCAGCTCCTCGCGGTTCACTTCGGGCTGCTGCAGGAGGTATTCCACCTCGTTCAGGTCGCCTTTGATGGCAAAGGTGCGGTTGCCGATCATGTGCGCCGCCTTAGCGGACATCTCTCCCCACGCCGCCATTCTCTCGGTCTGCACCAGCCGATGACGCATGTTCAGGCTCTCTATCGCCGAACCCAGCTGGCTGCCGATGGCGGAAAGCACCTCCAGCTCGTCATCGGTGAAACGGTTATCGAACCACGGAGCGAGACTGCGCCTCCGTACTACTCGGATGACCCCAATCGTCCGCTCCCGGCCCCATACGGGAACCGCCAGAAACGCCCCGATTTGCTCCACCGGCATCTCACTGGCGATGCCCCGCCAGCGGGGGTCTTCGCGTGGATTCGCGGTGCGCACAGGCTCCCCGTGTTGCGCCACCCAGCCGGTCAGCCCTTCGCCCAGCGGATAAGACACCTTGCCCACCTGCTCCTTCAGCGCACCGCTGGATGCGGCAAGGGTCAGACGTTTTCGGTCGTCATCGATCAGGAACACCGAGCAGTCTTCAAAGCGCAACACCTTCGCCGCCACGTCCAGCACCGTGCGCATCAGGTCGTCCAGGTCCTCCGAGGTGCTCAGCTCGTTACCGATTTGCACCAACGCTTCCTGCCGCACGCGAGACTGGTGCAGCGTTAAAGCCGTCAAACACAGGTCCGCCAGCAGAACAATAGAGCTCACGTCCTCCTCATCGAAGGCGTTCGGCTGGTCGGACTCGATATTGATGACGCCGCGCGTGCGCCCGTAAGCGTCCACAATGGGCACCGCCAGCTCGCTGACCACATCCTCGAAGAACTTCAGGTAATGCGGGTCATGGTTCACATCCCCTGTGCAGTAGGGTCGCTGGGTGGCAGCCACGTAGCCGGTGATGCCCTTTCCTTCCTCCTGCGCCACCTGTAGGCGGCGCTGACGCTTCTCTTCATCCCATCCCTGTCCCAGCGCGCTGTGGATGACCAGCTCGCCCGCATCATCGTCTACGAGCGCGATGAAGGCGCGGAAGCCTCCTACCAGCTTCATGCCCTCTTCCAGCGCGGAGTCCAGAAACCGGTCGACATCGGGCTGCGACACCGCCTGCCGTGCCACCTTGCCCAGCTGTTGTAAGGTCTGTCGGTATTGCTGCTGCTTGCTCAAAACGACGAACCGCTCCTTCTAAACTCTGAAACTGCACCTATCAGTATATCTGGAAAAACGGGGAATTGGCAACGCTCGTTGGGGATGTTCGGTACGGACGCCCTTCACGCGCCCCAGAAGCTGTAGGTGGGTAGGTCGTAGACCATGCCCAGCAGGCTCCAGATACTGCCCACGATAAACTCGCCAAGCATCAAACCCAGAAAGAAAGGCTCAAACCGGCGGAAGGTCTGCAACGAGCCGTAGCGCAGCACCAGCCACTTGATAAGCCACGCGATAAACAGCGGCAACCACACGAGGTTCATGCTCCACGAGCCAGAGATGGCAAAGCCGATGGGATGAAACGGGAACCACAGCAGTTTCAACCGCAGGAACATCAGCAACGAACAGATGCCAAAGCCAATCGCCATCGCCCAGTTCGCCTGCGGGTTGGGTTTGCTGGGACTGGAAATCCATGTTGCCAGACGGTTATATGCCTCGTTGCCGAACCAGATGCCCTGAAAGAACTTGGAGGCAGTGCCGAGCTGGTAGCCCAGATGTACAAACGCCCAGAACGACGATAGCCCGCCCACCAGCACCGCCAGCATCAACGCGACCGCCATCCGCCGTTGCGAGGCGTTGACCGAACCGGCGATGCGCTGGCTCTCGATGACAATGGGAGCCGGGTGGCTGCGATAGGCACGGTTGAACCAGTAGAAGAAGTTCAACAACGCCAGACTACGCCCATCCAGCGCGCCGGTGCCGAAGGCGCGGGTAATCACATGGTCAGGTCCCGAGAAGTGGAGGTCATGCACGGGGGGACCCAGTTCCGCCCGCATCCGCATTACCGCCAGCGTCAACGCAAAATAGATAAGCACCGCCAGCACTGCCCACATTGGCGACATGCCGTAGTACCACAGGAACCCCACCAGAAACGCCAGTCCACCCATCAGCCCCAGCAGCGTCGCCCGGTAGGACATGGCTTCCGTCTCATCCGTCAGTTCGCCTGCACCGTACCACGCCTTTTGCCATGCCGCCTTCAGGTAGTGTCGCGCTGTCCACGTGAGGAACACCAGAATCGCCATGTATCCCCCGAACGCCTGCTCGCGGATGAAAGGGAAATCGGGGATGGTATCCCATGCCATGGCGTTCGAGACCACCAGCTCCGCCTTCCAGAACAGATAAAAGAACCAGCAGGAAAACACCAGGTCCAGAGGCAGCAGGTAGCCCAGACCGATGACAAACGGGTAGAACGAATAGGGCGTCCAGCCGATGGCGTTCCAGGGCTTCTGGGTGATGTAGGGCAGCAAATCCTGATGTTTGACGTTGATGGCGGGCAACGAGGGCACCAGATAGTTCAGCCCGTTCAGCGTGTCGATACCCCCTGCCAGCAGGATACCTGCCCACAGCAAGCCGTTGCGCCAGAAGGGAACGCGCTCCTCGGTCATCTGCAGGGGCAGGATGACGATGGGAAAGGTCAACCGCTCGCGTTCCACCCACAGCCTGCGAAGCAGGTTGCTGAGGCACAGCATCACGAACAACAGCGCGAAGATAAACACCATCCACCGCAGAACAGGCGGCAACCACGCCCGCAGGTGCTCCCAGCGATACAGTGTGTCGTTGCCGCGATAATAGCCCTGCAGCGCGTCCACGTCGGTGACCATCAGATCGCGCGGCAGGTATTTGCCGAAGATGTTCAGCCAGCCGTTGGACTCGTTGCTGAACTGAAACGGATGCCCCATCATCTGCACCAGCACGGGGATCATGTCCAGCCCCGCCAGTGCAGAACCCAGACAGAGCATGGAATAGACGGTCAGGAGTTCGGCGCGATTCAGGGCGAAACGAGGAAGCCACCGGCGCAACGGCGCGTTAACCATGAGCAGAACCAGCAGCAGGAACACACAGTTGGCAAAGATGGAGATGGTGGTGGGATAGGGACCGGTGCGCACCTTCTCCATATATACCACCCAGTAGTTATTGGGCACGATGAGCACCAGCCCCAGCCCAATTGCCCACCAGCGGACGTGGAGTGTGGCAGGCACTGTCTCCGTCCGCTCGGCAAGTGCACCGGCGATACCTTGCTGGGAGACCATCGGCAAAAAGACCCCTTCCCTCTCCACAGATTCGCGGTGGGCGGGCGCATCCCTTGCGATGCGCCCGCCGGAGTGCTAGCGAGGGGCAGTCGGTGGTGCGCCTGCCGGTCCGGCTCCCCGTGGCATCATCAGGTTGGGTGGCGGCTGCAGGGGGCGGGCGGGAGGCTTATTGCGTTCGGATAGGGCACTGCCCCCCGAAAGGTACCAGTACGCTCCCGCCACCAGTACGAGAACCACGATGACGATGACGGCAGCCACCACCGGCGATACTTCACGCTTCAACGGTGATGCCATCGGCGCGCTCCTAATCTCCACCCTGAACGGACCACTCACCCCACCGGGTGGACGCTTTGCGGTGGTACTTGGCGTGTCCGTCCCCGTGCACCGAGTTGAAGCCGTCAAAGTGCCGGTACACGATGGTCGGCGGTCCCCACCACACGTCCTGACGGTTCCAGATGGGGTCGGCGTCGCAGTCCGCCCATGTCTCGGGCCACGAGCCGTCCATCAGCAGGATGGTGCCGGCAGGGTCTTCCACCGCGCCATCGGACAGATAGTGCTTGAAGCCGAACTTTGACCAGCTCCAGCTGGGGTTGGGGTCGGTGCAGGGCCACGCCCAGATGCTGTTCCACTTGTAGCTGAAGTAGTAGCGCCCGTTGCCCGGCTCGTCCCAGCCGCAGGTGCCGGGTTCATCCATCGTGTTGGGAGCGGCGAAAGTGGTGTACTCCCGCCCGGACGGACATACCTTCAGCTGGCGGTTCTTCACGTAGGGCATGTGCAGGTCAGGGAACCAGACCAGCACATTGCAGTCGCCCCACGCGCCCTCATACAGGAAGGGTCCCGAGTAGGTCTCGTCATAGTCCTGCTTGTACATCTGGATGGCGAGACCGAACTGCTTCATGTTGGACAGACAGCTTGCCGCTCGCGCCCGCTCGCGTGCCTGCGCGAACACCGGGAACAGGATGGCTGCCAGTATCGCAATAATTGCGATAACCACCAGCAGCTCGATCAGGGTGAAAGCGGTTGACTTGCGCATGGTGTAACGTACCTCCTCATGTCGATATGGTTTTATGATGCAAAGGCGGCGCGACGGTGGCGCGCTGTACCAGCGAAGTGTACACCGTCTGATGCAACTCGACAGGTTCCCTTCGCTGCAGCATCGCCAGTAGCATCTCTACCGCCGATTTGCCCAATTGCTCGTAATCCACACGTACCGTAGTCAGCGGCGGGTCGGTAAACTGTGCGAACGGCACATCGTCATGTGCCACCACCGAAATGTCGTCCGGAACGCGCAAGCCTGCCTGACGTATTGCCTGCATTGCGCCGATGGCGAGTACATCCGTGCGCACAAAAACCGCTGTCGGGCGGGGATGTCTGTCGACCAGCACACGGCCTGCCCGTGCGCCCTCGTCAGGCGTGCGCCCTGCATAAACCACCAGTTCCGAAGGAATGCACCCGCCCCGCGCTTCTATCTGCTGACGCAGCATGGGCAGCACAGGGTCCGGCTCGATACTGCCGATATAGCCCACCCGGCAGTGCCCTAGCGAACACAGCAGCTCCGCCACCTGCGCGATGCCCCGCGACAAATCCAGAGTCACACAGCCCACGTTCGCGAGCGGAGGCGGCGGATGGTGCACAATCACCACGCAAAAGGTCTTCTGGGTAACCAGCTTCTGCAACCATTCCACGCTCACATCGGGGTCGCCCACCACGATGGCACCGTCCACCGCCCGCGAGTGCGCCCATCGCCGCAGCAGGCTCTCGCGTTCGTGCGCCACGCCCACGGGGTTGAGCAGCAGGTTATAGCCATGCTGGGTCAGCACCCGCTGGATGCCCCGCGCCAGCGCGATGAGGAACATATCGGAGAGCACTTCGGTGCGCCCCAGATACTCCAGCCCGATGGTGCGGCTGCGCCGGTGCGCCAGGTTCTGCGCGTGCAGGTTGGGCGTAAAGCCCAGTTCCTCCATGCGCTGCAGCACCATCTGTCGCGTCTGCGGGTTGATGCGCCCCTTGCCGTGGATGGCTCGCGAGACGGTCGCGCTGGACACCCCGATTTTGCGTGCGAACTCTTCAATGGTCATAATCGCGCTTTTTGCTGTGTAAGCGTTTACGCATCTATTATAAATATTCCGCGCGAACATGTCAAGGGGTTTTGGGAGGGAATTTCGAAAAATC